>NZ_JBMKIF010000062.1:0-11599 GCF_049238025.1 Enterobacter cloacae complex sp. IR5458 | reverse complement strand
AAGCCTATCTCTTATCTGGAGATACAGCTACTGTCTGGTGTTTCAGGGGGCTACATCAAATTACATTCATTAGTAATGATAAAAAAACGCTCCCGGACGGGAGCGTAAGCCAGTGAATTCGGCGTCAAATGAGGGTCTAACAAGTGGAGCTGTGGGTTAATTCTCGGTGATCTGGCTGCGATGCTTTTCAGCCTGCTGCTGATGAATAACGGAGGACTGGCCGTTATTCGCCTTCTCGTGCACAACCGCGGCTTTCTCATGCTCGTTCATTTCAGAAAATGACTTTGCGGTTTCGTTGGTGGCTCCAGGTTTGCCTTTCATCATTTTTTTATGCATTTCCGCCATGTCCTGGTGGGCAGAAGCGTTGCCGTTTTGCATCATTTCATGGGACATTGCGGCCTGATCGTGACCGCTCATATCCATCATTGTCATGCTGTCTCCCTGAACTGCACTTTTTTCAGCGGATGACTGCATCTGATGGGCAGGTGCCTGGGCATTATTTACCTGGTCATGTACATTCATTGTCTCTGCAGCCATGGCGGATGAAGCGACAGCCATAATAGCAACAAAGGATACAAGGATCTTTTTCATGGTTGGGTCTCCGGTGTTTTCATACCCAAACAATCAATGGCTTATAACAGAGAAAGCACTTGATCTCAGGGCGGGTTTTTCATCACTTCAGGAACCAGGTGATTGTGTTATCACACTGCTCCTGATTTATGATTAATTATAAAAAACCGCCTCTGTTTATCGCGTGACTGAATGATGACAATTTTGTCACCTTCCAGGTTTCTCCTGAATCACGGTATTAATCCTTTAACAGGCGCACTTTGAACACAATTTCCCGCCCCCGCTGTACTGCTGACAATTCGCCCCCGTGAGCGAGAATGATTGACCTCGTTATCGATAACCCCAGCCCCGCACCTTCTGTGTTGTGGACCCGTGATGAATCTGCGCGATAGAAGCGGTCAAACAAACGTTCAAGATTGGCGGGAACTGAGCCAGACATCGCATTCGTAATCAGCACGTTCATACAGTCACTGCCACTCTCAAGGCGTATCGCAATACATGTGTTATCGGGAGAATACTTGATTGCATTTGAAAGCAGGTTACTGAAAGCACGTCGCAACATGTCGCTGTCTCCGGCAACAACCCCTTCACCTTCAACCGTGATTGTCTTTCCTGTCTCGTCTGCAAGAGGCTCGAACAGCTCACGTAATTCGTTTAACTCGGCTGCCAGATCCACGTCATGTTTATTCAGCTGCAGCAGACCATGTTCTGAACGCGCCAGAAAAAGCATGTCACTGGTCATTCGTGACAATCTTTTCAGTTCTTCCAGGTTCGCGAATAAAATTTCGCGGTAATGCGATACATCCCTTTCCTTAGCCAGTGCAAACTGCGTCTGCATCATCAGATTACTGACCGGTGTACGCAACTCATGCGCGATATCAGAAGAGAAATCTGAGAGTTTCCGGAATGATCCCTCCAGACGATCGAACATATTATTAAATTCCTGCATGGTCTCAGAGATTTCCGGCGGTGCCAGATCGGGATTGAGACGCTGGTCCAGGCTATGCACTGTCATGGAAGATGCAAGACTGGTCATTTCCCGTAACGGTTTCAGACCAATACGTGTTGTCAGCCAGCCCAGAAAAATAGAAATAAAGACCAGACCGATATTGAACCAGAACAGCCAGGTACTGAGTTTGTCCATAAACAGGGTGTGATACCCAGTATCCGTGGCAACCGTAATGATGACATGTTTGCTTTTACCCTGTTCCGGCGTCATGGCAACCCGCCGCGAGATACTGCGGTACACGGTGTTATTTTCTTCCGTCTGGATCATATAGTCGAGAATATCACCCGACTTATTAAGCAGGACCGCTGGAACAACAGAATTTTTGGCATAGAGTTCAACAATTTTTTCATTTTCCATGTTTTTTATAGAAATGAATAAACCATTGTGCCCTACCATCGCATCGTTTATTTTTTCTGATAATGACTTAATATCCGTTTTGTTCCGGAACGTCTCTGTTTTAAGAAACTCTTCGGTGAGCTGAAGTTTACCTGTCAGAAAATCGCGGTCCTGATTATCGAAATAGCCATTAAGGGTGCTAATCAGGATAAAACTTGATAACCACCATACCGTAAGCATCACCGCAGAAAAAATCAGGCTCAGGCGTGTGGTCAGGGAAATTTTGAACCTCACTCTTCTCTGATCTCCAGGACATATCCGGCACCGCGAACGGTATGGATCAGTTTTGGCTCAAAGTCATCATCAATTTTACTTCTCAGACGTCTCACGGCGACATCAATCACATTCGTATCACTGTCAAAATTCATGTTCCAGACCAGGGACGAGATAAGACTCCTGGGTAACACTTCTCCGGTGCGTTGCAGCAGCAACTCAAGCAGAACGTATTCTTTACCGGTGAGATGGATCTTCTTCCCCGAACGGATCACGGTCCGGCGCACCATATCAACGGTCATATCGGCGATGGTGCAGACTGTTGCGGCCTGCGAGCGTGCCCGGCGCAGCAGGGTTCTTACACGTGCAACCAGCTCCGTAAAATCAAAGGGCTTAATCAGGTAGTCATCTGCGCCAAGCTCCAGTCCTTTCACTTTGTCCCGCACGTTGTCCTTTGCGGTTAAAAACAGGACCGGTTCTTCGTGCCCGGACTCCCTCAGTGCGCTGATGATTTGCCACCCGTCGAGGAAAGGCAGCATCACGTCCAGTATTATCAAATCATACTGTCCCTTCGACGCGGCCCCGAGACCATCGCGGCCATTATTAAAGAGATCGGCCTGATAGCCTTCCTCAACCAGTCCCTGCTGCAGGTAACGACCTGTTTTTTGTTCGTCTTCAACGATTAAAATACGCTGCATGGTCAACTCGCTGATATGAAAGTAAAAATCTCACGCATGAGCTTTGGCTGTCCCCTAGCTGACCTGAGACGGAGCAAGCATTCCGAGCCACGCTACGGCGCCCAGAATGATAATCGCAACAACGAATTCTGTCAGGATGCTGTTTCGCATCAGGGCAACGCTGCGATCATAATTCCCTTCCCTGACCATAACTTCAAGCCGGGGACCCAGGTGAAACCGGTTTGCTGCAGCCAGAAGAAGCATCAGAACAAACAGAGCCGTCTTGGCAAGCAATATCCTCCCCCAGGAACTGTTGAATAAGGGAGTTAAGTTACCCTCAGCAATATACAGATAGTTGACCAGCGCACTCAGGATCAGGGCTACAACAATCACCGTTCCTGCCGTGGCAAATTTTGCCAGGGAGTCAGATATCACAATGACGCTCTGTGCATTATGCTCGTTTCTGCGCATCAGCAGGATAGCAAATGCAACCAGAGCACCTGTCCAGGCACCTGCAGCGCCGAGATGGGTCAGATCGCTCAGTAAATGGAGATAGTAATGCAGACCGTCATGCATAACGGCGTGTCCTCCCCAGGCAAGTGTAGCCAGCGCCACGCCCCCACTCATCGTCATCAGCAGGCAGGACAATACTCTCTTATTAGTGTAAAGGAACAAAGCACCGAGTGTGGTAAACAGGGCACAGAGCCTGACAATCCAGCTAATACCCACATCAGTTTCTTCTATCACCATCTCGATAACATGGATGGATAATTCTCTGAGGTCAGTTACTCCACTCATGGCATTAGATACCAGGAGCATATTAATGCCAGTAAGAATGATGCCTGTAACAACAGCAAAGGTTATAAACGACCTGAAATTAGTCAGGTTATAGGTTTCATGTCTGACACCGCTTATTCCATATATCTGAAAAAATGGCAATCCAAATATTACCATCAAATCCAGATAAAGAAGAAAACGAATAACAATCATAATCAGGTCGTTCATAATATTACTTCACTGTAAAGGTGTAATTACCGGTAATAGGGTGCGTATCTGAAGAAACCGCGCGCCAGTCAACACGATAAGTGCCAGCGGGTAAAGGCTCTCGCGGAATAATGACCATCGATTTAGGGTCAGCGCCTGGCGCCACTTTTGCCGCGACCGGCATCGGAGAATGTGATGACATGCCTTTCATACCCGTCATCGTTAATTTTGCACCTGAGAATTTCACGGTCAGATTTTCCGAGAAATTAAGCTGAATCTTTTCCGGGGCCGCTACGGCTGAATCAGCCTGTGGCACAGAGCTTTTTAATTCCGGATGGGCCATAGCAGAGAAAGCAACGCCCATAACGAGGCCACCTGTAAGAATGGCTTTATTTAAAATCGACATTTTATTTACCTGTTTAGTTGAGTGTTTTATATCAGTGCGTTAAAACCAGATTCTGGCTCCCGCCAGGAATACTACCTGATGGTCTTTCTCACCTTCTCTTTTCGCCATATCGGATGTTTTCCCGTAAAGTTGATTCCAGGAAACGCCTATATAGGGTGCAAACTCACGGCGTATTTCATAGCGCAGCCGGAGCCCCAGCTCTGTGTCAGTCAGTCCCCTGCCGCGACCCCGCGATTCATCATCCTGACTGTAGAAATTCACCTCATAGGATGGCTGGAGTATGAGCCGGTTAGTCAGTAAAACGTCGTATTCTCCTCCCAGACGAAGGGTTGCTTTTCCGCCATTACTGACAAAACCCGTAATTTCAGACTCAAAATTATAGAGTGCCAGCCCCTGAAAACCGACAGCAGCCCAGGTCCGGGCAGAAGCAGATCTGAAATCCTGCCTGACACCCGCAACCAAATCCCACCATGGGCCAACCGCATGTCCCCAGAGTAACTGCGCTTCAGCCGCCTCCGTTTCCCCATTGCTTCGTTCACCTTCACTCTTTAGCCAAATCCGATCTGTGTCGCCTCCAATCCAGCTGTTAACACTCCAGCTGAAATTGTTGGTGTTATCCGACCGTTGCCATTCCAGTTGATCCAGCAGAACCAGATAATTAATCGCACTGTCGTGAATCGCATGCCCCTGTAAATTGCCGAATGCAGCCTTCCGGTCGGCATCGGTAACAGGCGGAATTGGCGTTCTGCTCTCAGTTACAATGGGCTCCATTGACGTCATCTCAGTGAAATTCTCATCTGCTGGCATCTGCATGGCAGACATGTCGTGCCCGGCGTGGGGATCTGCAGAGACGGAGCCCGCCGCAATAGAAAGCTGTGAGGTAAACAAACCGGCGACCAGAACAGGTATGGCCTTCAAATTTCTCTTCATTCGCATCATTCCTCCACCCGGACTTCACGAAACATTCCCATTTCCATGTGATAGAGCAAATGGCAGTGATACGCCCAGCGGCCAAGCGCATCTGCTGTCACTCTGTAACTGCGTTTTGTACCAGGGGGAACATCTATTGTGTGTTTACGAACCATGAAATTACCGTTTTCATCTTCCAGATCGCTCCACATACCATGCAGGTGAATGGGGTGAGTCATCATGGTATCGTTGATCAGCGTGATCCTGAGCCGCTCACCGTATTTCAGCAGCACCGGTGCGGCATCTGAAAACTTGATTCCGTTAAATGACCAGGCAAACTTTTCCATGTGGCCGGTTAAATGCAGTTCTATGGTACGGCCAGGTTCACGTCCGTCAGGATCCTCAAAGCGGCTTTTCAAATCCGCGTACGTGAGAACCTTTCTTCCGTTATTTCGAAGACCAATACCCGGATCATTTAATTTCGGAGAGACGCTCATCGCCTGCATATCAACCAGTGGGTTATCCGTTTCTGACGCAGGATGACTTTGCATACCCGGCATTCCGGCCATCCGGGAATGATCCATACCGGCCATGCTGCTGTGATCCATGGGCGCGGAGGATGTCCCGCTATCCGGAAGGTCAGCACCGTCCATAGACATCATCTCTCCGCTGTTATCCATGCCTCCCATCTGGCTGTGGTCCATTCCTGCCATATCATGTCCCATTCCCCCCATACCCATATCTTCCATGGTCAACAGAGGACGGGGATCGAGGGGGGGAACGGCAGCACTTAACCCCTCTCTCGTGGCCAGTGTCCCTCGAGCGTAACCGGTCCTGTCCATGGATTGTGCGAAGATGGTATAGGCCTCACCCTGAGGCTCCACAATGACATCATAGGTTTCGGCAACGGCAATCCTGAATTCGTCAACGGTAACCGGGTTTACATACTGGCCATCTGCAGCCACGACCGTCATTTTCAGCCCGGGGATACGGATATCGAAATAGGTCATTGCCGAGCCGTTGATAAACCGTAAGCGTATCTTTTCACCGGGACGGAACAGTCCGGTCCAGTTTTTCAGCGGGGCCTGCCCGTTCATGAGATAGGTGTAGGTGTAGCCACTGACATCCGCGAGGTCAGTCGGATTCATTTTCATTTCAGCCCACATTTTCCGATCGGCAATGGTGGCTGACAGCCCCCTGGTATTCACGTCGCGGAAAAAAGAGCCAACGGTTGGTTTATTGAAATTGTAGTAATCCGACTGTTTTTTTAATTTTTTCAGCAGGCTGTGAGGATTTTCATCGGTCCAGTCAGACAACATGACCACATGCTCACGATCGTAAGCAAACGGTTCTGGCTCCCTGGCATCGATGATAATGGCACCGTATACCCCCTCCTGTTCCTGCAGACCGGAATGGCTGTGGTACCAGTAAGTCCCGTTCTGCTTAACCTTAAAGGTGTAAACGTAGGTATCATCAGGCTCTATGCCCATAAAACTCAGCCCCGGAACACCATCCATATTGGCCGGAAGAATAATGCCGTGCCAGTGAATGGACGTCTGTTCATTAAGACGGTTTTTGACCTTCAGGGTAATGGTGTCACCTTCTTTCCAGCGAAGAACGGGCCCCGGCAGGCCTCCATTGATTGTTTTGGCCTGACGCTCACTGCCCGTGATATTGACGGCCGTTTCACCAATGGTCAGGTCAAACTGAGTACCCTGCAGGGATGCGGCAACTGGCAGGCTCAGACTGGAACGCGCATTGAAACTCCATACGCCAAGACTTCCGGCTACGCCAGAGAGGGTTAACCCCTTCAGGAAAGTTCGTCGAGACGTTTTCAACAGCATGCGCATTCCCTTATTTAAAGTATGGTTACTGACAGAATTCGAGAACCGATTTAAATTAAATTACTGGTTCATCCACTTACAATGAAATGAATCTAGCACACCTTAAGAAACAAATTCATTACAATCGTGTAATGTACATAGCTGTATTACATTTACGTCATCTTCCCCACAGGTTGATTATTTTTATATATGATCATAAGGACATCTTTTATGTACCTCAGAAGGTAATTACACATGAATATATTAATCACGACCACTGCGTTTACAGCTTTATTTTGTGGGGCAGCTTTTGCTCAGTCCAGTGATATTGCCCATGAAGCACATCGATTTGTTAATAATGCCTCAGCCGTCAGTCATGTGAATTCCTCGACGCATGAAAACTTACCGGACAGGGTTAATAAAAACAACACGCCCTCATTCTCTGAAATGAATGAACATGAAAGGGCCATTGTTGCTCATTCATTTATGAACAACAGCGCGTCCTATGCGCATCAGAAAATGATTGAGGAACATAAAAAAATGCTGTCCGGCAGTGATGCAAATTCAAAGACCTCGTCTTCTTCTTTTAACGAACTGAATGCCGGAGAAAAAGCCGCTCTCGTGCATGAGCAGGTCAATAATGCCGGTGCGGAAGCACATCAGACGCAGGCAAGAAAGCTTCGCGGGCTGTATTCGACCAGGTAACTGCAGGCGGGTTAGTGCTTAGCGTCAGGTGCGCAGCAGGGCTTTACTGACGGGTTACGTAGCAGGACATGAGCCCCATATTGCTCTGCCGTAACCTGTTTCAGTCCCGTTAATCATCACCGTCGGGCTGGTCATACAGTTCCCAGAGCTTCCGGAGCAAACGGGAAACAAGATATGTTACAAAAATGACGACCATCAACGGTGCTCCCGATTAACTGACAGATGACACGCCTCCTGAAAACCCCTAGCATACGCCGCAGTGTTCATGCTAACGGCGAATTCCAGTAAATGTATTCTACCGATGTCGTAAAAGAAAATGCCTACCTTTCAGCCACCCGCTCGGGGCTGGAATCGAACGAGATCGCTACTCTTCAGCGCTCCTTGCCTTCCCGGTTTAATCTGCGGCATTTGAAAAAAAATGAATCATTAAAACTCGTACTGCAAAAGAAAGCGGGAAAATCACGTGTCGTGGCCTATAAATTTACGTCCGGTTCATTTAATTACACGGCGTATCGTATATCAGATAAAAAGTTCTATAACCTTTCCGATACTTCCGGGAAAGGCAGTCTCGATTATCCGTTACTGGCCACAGCAAGACTCAGTTCGCCTTTCAATCCTGCAAGACTTAACCCGGTATCGGGAAAAGTGAGTCCCCATAATGGCATTGATTATTCCATGCCCATGAACACGAAAATAGTCAGCGTCATCGACGGAAAAATCACCCGGGCCGAATACAACAGTACCATGGGATATTTTGTTGAAGTAACGGGAAAAGCCGGTGTTAAAACTCGCTATCTCCACCTCAATAAAATACTCGTTACTAAAGGGGCCAGGGTTACCCGGGGAGACGCTATTGCGTTATCCGGTAACAGCGGACGTTCATCCGGTCCTCATCTGCATTACGAGCTGGTCATCAATAACAATCCTGTTAACTCACTGGCGTTCCGGACGGCGGCACCCGCTGATAACAAACTCGAACAGCATGCCTTTGCGCATGCCAGAGACTACGAACGATACCTGGACTGATAACGGGACCGCGACGCGGTCCCGTCTGCCGGATTAATTTTTTTTATCGTTTTCACTTCCGTGATGTTGATGATCTCCATGCCCCCCGTGACCGTGGAAAAGATGCATGAGCGGACAAAGCAGCAGTAACAGATATGGCCAGTAACCTGCCACATGTGACCAGTGTTCGCGCAGGAGAGCAAACGCCGCGATCGAGACGACTGCAATAAGAGCATAAGTTGTACTTTTCATTCTGGACTCCTTCTGTTCGTAACAGAGCCTTCATTCAGGGTTATTTCCCGAGCCTGACACTTTTCAGACGCAACGCATTTAGAATGACGCTGACGGAGGAAAGAGCCATGGCCGCCGCCGCAATAACCGGCGACAGTAGAATTCCATAAAGAGGGTAAAGCAGACCTGCTGCCACAGGCACGCCAAGTGCGTTGTAGATGAATGCAAAAAACAGATTCTGCCGGATATTTTTCATGGTGATCTCTGACAGATGACGGGCCCTGTTCAGTATCATCAAATCGCCTTTGAGAAGGGTGATTCCGGCGCTTTCAATTGCGACATCAGTACCCGTTCCCATGGCTACGCCCACGTCAGCCGCAGCAAGTGCCGGGGCATCATTTACACCGTCCCCCGCCATTGCAACCACATGACCAGACTCTTTCAGTCGGGTTATCACTGCTTTTTTTCCGTCAGGCAGAACTCCGGCTTCAACCTCATCTATTCCCAGTTTCCGTGCGACTGCTTCAGCAGTAAGCTGGTTATCCCCGGTGAGCATAACAATGCGTATCCCCGCCTGACGTAACGCTTTAAGCGCATCCGGTGTGGTTGCTTTCACGGGATCCGAGATAGCTATCAGGCCTGCAAGGTGCCCGTCTGTCGCCACATAGATAACGGTAGCGCCTTCCATCCGCAACGTATCCGCAACGGCCTTTTGATTATCAATAACGATACTGTTTTCCTGCATAGCCAGTTCATTACCAATAACAACCCGTTGACCTTCAACATCGCCTGAGACGCCTTTACCCGACGGAGCATTGAAATTACTGACCGACGGTATCGCGATCCCCTTTTCCTGTGCTGCTTTAACTACTGCCACACCCAGCGGATGCTGCGAGCCTTTTTCCACTGCGGCCGTTAAACGTAGAAGAGATGTTTCGCCTCCCGAATTGAGACTGATAATCCCTGTCACCGTAGGCGAACCTTCCGTGAGCGTGCCTGTTTTGTCGACAACCAGCGTGTCCACTTTTTCAAGACGCTCAAGGGCTTCGGCATTCTTGATTAACACCCCGGCCTGGGCGCCTTTGCCCACCCCCACCATTATCGACATCGGCGTGGCCAGTCCCAGCGCGCAGGGACAGGCAATAATCAGGACCGACACAGCCGCAATGAGACCGTGCGCCATCCTGGGCTCGGGCCCCCAGACAGACCAGATCAAGAAAGCAACAACCGCGATAAGTATCACCAGAGGAACAAACCAGCCTGAAACGCTGTCTGCCATTCTCTGGATGGGGGCACGCGAACGCTGTGCATCAGCGACCATCTGAACAATTCGTGAGAGCATCGTTTCATCACCGACTTTCTCTGCACGGATGATAAGACTACCTGTCTGATTAATCGTCCCCCCAATGACAGGGTCACCCTTCGTTTTGGTAACCGGCATAGACTCCCCGGTCACCATCGATTCATCCACGGTTGTTTTGCCTTCGATCACGATACCGTCGACCGGAATACTCTCTCCAGGTCTGATGCGGAGCTTATCGCCAGGCAGGACATCTTCCGCATTAATATCCGTTTCATGACCGTCATGATCCAGCCGTCTGGCGGTTTTGGGGGCAAGGTTCAGAAGCGCAGTAATGGCGCCTGAGGTTTGTTCCCGTGCCCGCAGCTCAAGAACCTGTCCCAGCAGAACAAGCACCGTAATAACTGCTGCGGCTTCAAAATAAACGGCCACCAGGCCATCCATGTTTCTGAACGATGCAGGAAACCAGGAGGGGAAGACGGTTGCAATGACGCTGTAAACCCAGGCTACGCCGGTCCCCATTGCAACAAGGGTAAACATATTCAGGGAGCGGTTACGTAACGACATTCCGGCCCGGGCGAAGAATGGCCAGCCACACCACAACACGACAGGGGAGGCCAGAAGCAACTGCAGCCATGTGTTGTACTGTGGCGGTACTGTATTCCTCAAGTCGGGAAACAGATGAGATCCCATTTCGAGTACCAGAACCGGAAACGCCAGCAACAACCCCAGCCAGAAGCGTCTTGTCATGTCGTGAAGTTCATCACTCGGCCCCGTGGATGCCGTAGCTACGAGCGGCTCCAGTGCCATTCCACAGACAGGACAGCTTCCGGGACCACTGCGGCGTATCTCCGGGTGCATCGGACATGTCCACACACCTTCAGAATTCTCTTTTTCCGCCTGGTTGTGAGGCTGTTTTATCTGATCAGGGCTGACTTCGTGATGATCGTGGTGATGGTGATGGGAATGTTCACTGGCATCTTCGGTAAAATAATGATCGGGATGGGCTTTAAATTTGCTCTCACAGCTGGCGGAGCAGAAATAAAGCTGATGGTCCTGGTATCGAATGCTGCTGTGCGCCTTGTCAGGCAGGATGACCATCCCGCACACGGGATCTCTCACCTTATGCAATACGTGGCCCTCGTCCGGGGATAATGTCTGCTCAGAAGCAGTCTGGTTGTTGTGTTGCACTGCATTGTCATTTTTCACAGTAACTCTCCTTATGCATACCGAAGCATCTTCTGTCTTCAGGGTATGTCATGGATGCGATTACCACGAATATCGCCGGCACAGGAGTGCCTGCTACCGGCGTCCTGATGTAGCCCCCTGAAACACCAGACAGTAGCTGTATCTCCAGATAAGAGATAGGCT
>NZ_JBMKIF010000061.1:0-12116 GCF_049238025.1 Enterobacter cloacae complex sp. IR5458 | reverse complement strand
GCGACGCCAGAGACCGAGGGTTAGATCATGCCTAGCATTCACCTTCCGGCCGCCCGCTAAATATCTCCTTTTGGGTTGTTAATAAAACATCCAATAAGTTGACTGTGCGTGAAAAAGAAAGTTTTGTGTGATGGCGTTGAAGATCGCACCGTTAAGCTCTTATGTGGGATGGTGCAGAGCTCGACGACTACCGATAAAACGCAACCGCCGCAAACAGACAAGAAAAAGCCCCAACTGATAACAGTTGGGGCTTCAGTATTGTGATTGGTGGAGCAATAGCACCCTGAACCCAAAACCTTCTCGCTCAACCGGTAGTGGCTGATAACAACTCGTGAGGGCTATTGCGGGTTAAGCATTTAGCGATGTCTAGGGCCAGACTGGACGTCTGAACGCAAGCCGCTGATACTGTACATAACCACAGTATCAGCGGAGGATACCCATGTCGCTGGCAAGGAACGCCACGGCGAGTCAATCGCCCACTCAAACAAACGGTTACGAACGCCACCAACCCGACCAGACGCTGCTCTACCAGCTGGTTGAGCAGCACTACCCAGCCTTCAAAGCCTCACTCGAAGCCCAAGGTCAACACCTGCCTCGCTACATCCAACAAGAATTCAACGACCTCCTCCAATGTGGCCGTCTGGAGTATGGTTTCATGCGGGTTCGCTGCGAGGATTGTCATCACGAGCGTCTGGTCGCCTTCAGCTGTAAACGACGCGGCTTTTGCCCTAGCTGCGGTGCCCGCCGGATGGCCGAGAGTGCGGCGCTGCTGATAGACGAAGTCTTCCCCAAGGAGCCCATTCGCCAGTGGGTGCTCAGCTTTCCTTTCCAGCTACGCTTTTTGCTGGCTCGCCATCCCCAGCTGATGGGCCAGGTCTTGAGTATCGTCTATCGTACACTCTCAACTCATCTGATCAAAAAAGCCGGTTACACCAAAGCCTCTGCACAAACTGGCTCAGTGACTCTTATCCAACGCTTTGGCTCCGCGCTAAATCTCAATGTCCACTACCACATGCTGTTTCTCGATGGTGTCTATGCCGAAGATGACTATGGCAAGCAACGCTTCCATCGTGTCAAGGCACCCACTTACGATGAGCTGAATACGCTCGCTCACACCCTCAGCCATCGCATCGCTCGCTGCATGGAAAAGCGTGGGATTTTGGAGCGTGATGCCGAGAATACGTGGTTGACACTGGAAGAGGGCGAAGACGATACGCTGACTCAATTACATGGTGCTTCGGTTACGTATCGCATTGCCGTCGGCCCCCAGCAAGGGCGCAAAGTCTTCACCCTGCAAACCTTGCCAGGGCGTGAGGATAAAGCCGACTCAAGCAGTCGAGTAGCCAACCATGCTGGTTTCTCGCTACACGCCGGTGTGATGGCCGAAGCGCATCAGCGGGATAAGCTTGAGCGCTTGTGTCGCTACATTAGTCGGCCAGCGGTTTCAGAAAAACGTCTGGCATTAACCGCCAATGGGCAGGTGCGTTACGAGCTCAAAACTCCGTACCGCAATGGCACCACCCATGTGATCTTCGAGCCGCTGGACTTCATCGCCAAACTCGCTGCGTTGGTACCTAAGCCGCGAGTCAACCTCACACGCTTCCACGGCGTCTTTGCACCGAACAGCAAACACCGAGTTCAAGTAACACCCGCCAAGCGGGGCAAGAAGCCCGACAAATCGGAAGGTCTCGATACTAACTGGCGTGACAAGAGTCCTGCAGAGCGCCACCGCGCCATGACCTGGATGCAACGCCTCAAGCGAGTCTTCAATATTGATATTGAAGTCTGCGAACACTGCGGCGGTCACGTCAAAGTGATTGCCAGCATCGAAGATCCGAAGGTCATTGAGCAGATTCTCAAGCATCTGAAACAGAAAACAGCCAAGGCGAATGCCGCCAAGCAGCGTGAGCTGCCACCAGAACGAGCGCCGCCACTGACTCCCAGCCTGTTCGATCCATCACAGAGTCGTCTCTTTGACTGACGACCCCAAATCCAACACTGCTCAACACTGCCAACTTTTAAACGGGGCGGTGGGGCAGTTTGTATCTCTCGAGCTATCAGGCTAGAGATTTTACCGCCAAATCGAACCTTATTAGAGCGGTTTAGGCTGGACCGGCAGTTAAAATTGGGGCTTGAGCGGTAAACGAGTGAGGGAATTTCAGGTAAGATACTTCGGATGAGGAGCAAAAAGGTGGTTTATACTTCCTATACCCTCAAGGAGTAAAAGAGAGCCTGCGTTTTCTGAATTTTGAATCTGGCTTTCACAAGATTGGTTTTATCTGTTTGCTCTGCATTGTTTTTCTTGCTTCGGTGGGAGCGTTTTCCGGCGGATATTTAAGTGAGGTGACGAGAAAAAACACCTTAAAGACAACAGGGTTACAGTACGAAAGGTTTGGGCGCTTGCAAACGGAATTTAAATTTAAAATCTCTGCACAAAAGTATGATTCTGTGAACAAGACGTTGCGCATTGGCGGCGATTTCAACAAATTTTATGAAATGGAAAATATTTGGCCGCAGCCAGACAGCATGTACAGCAAGGGGAACGATCTTTACCTCGTCTACAATGATTCTGAAGCAATGCAGAACTTTACTATCTGGCTGCGGGTTACGCCCGTGAAGCCAGGAAGCGTAAAGAGTTTTCTCCAGCTAAATGGCGAACCTGAAATCCGCTTCAGACAATTTATTTATCCCTAGGAGGTGAGTATGGAGATGGTCTTCCGGGCATCCGCCATTTACCTTATTTTGCTGGTGGTTTTCAAAATAGCAGGTCGCCGGGCATTATTACAAATGACCAGCTTCGATCTGATTTTATTACTGATTATCAGTGAAGCAACTCAACAAGCCTTGTTGGGTAATGATTTTTCGATAACCGGCGCCATGATCACGATTGTCACTCTGGTTACTATTGATATTCTGTTCGGTTTCATTAAAAAAAAGGTGGGTGGGGCCGAATCCGTGCTGGATGGTTCCCCGGTTATCCTGCTTGATCACGGGATCCCTTTATTAGATAAAATGAAGAAAGTGGATGTCTCTCTTGAAGATATATTAGTCGCTGCGCGACAAAATCAGGGGATTACCGAATCAAGTAAAATCAAGTATGCCATTCTGGAACGCAACGGACATATTTCTGTCATTCCTGAAGAGAATTAGCGAGGCGGTAATGAATACGGAGTACAATGACGCAAAAACAGTCAATGAACTGACAAAACGGCTTGCAAACACGCTCATTGATAGCGATTTAACGTTGACCACCGCAGAATCCTGTACAGGAGGAAAGCTGGCCGCGGCGCTTTGCGCACAGGCGGATACCGCAGAATTTTATGATATCGGCGTTATAACCTTTAGCGATCGCGCCAAGCAGAAAATGCTCGACGTGCGGGCCAGTACGCTGAAGAAATATAGCGCCGTTAGTGAGCAAACGGTCAGTGAGATGTCTGTAGGAATACGTCAGCAAGCCGAAACCGATATCAGTATAGCCATCAGCGGATATGCAGGGCCGGAGGGTGGGGAGGATGGTACTCCCGCAGGAACCGTGTGGTTTGCGTGGAATTTCCGCGGACAGATAATAACAAAACGTGAGTGTTTTTCCGGGGATTGCCAGGACGTCATTGAAAAGGCGGTACGTTTTAGCCTGGCGGTATTGATTGAAGAAGTGTCAGCCTGGAAGAACAAATAAATAAACCAGGACTTATCCTAGGAAATATTTCAATGCTATGTGAAGTTATCGTCGTGAGAGCCAGGTTAATATTAGGAGAAAATTAAGTGGTAGGTAAATTATAAAGACCATGTCATTCATTTTGTTCTACGCTTATTAGTCTTTGCGATGAATGATGACTCACGAGAGGTGATTGAATGACTGACCTAAATAAAGGAAAACAGACCACCAATAAAACTAATTCAGAGCGTTTTCCGCAGCCGCCTTTTCCACATCAAAAACAACCTTTTCCGGGGCTCGCCGGAAAAATGCAACCGCGCCCCGATCATGGCGAACAAAGCTATCAGGGAAGCGGCAGGTTAAATGGTCGCAAGGTATTAATTACCGGTGGTGATTCAGGTATTGGGCGTGCTGTTGCCATTGCCTATGCCCGCGAAGGCGCCGATGTCGCGATTAATTATTTACCTGAAGAAGAGGACGATGCTCGTGAGGTTGTTGAGTTGATAAAAAAAGCTGGGAGAAAAGTTGCGGCGATTCCCGGCGATATTCGTGACGAAACTTTTTGTAACCATCTGGTAAAACAGGCGGTAGACGCGCTGGGAGGGTTGGATATCCTGGTGAATAACGCAGGCCGTCAGCAATTTTGTGAATCGATCGAAGACCTCACCACAGAAGAATTTGATGCGACATTCAAGACCAATGTCTACGCCATGTTTTGGATCACCAAGGCGGCTATTCCCCATTTCTCCCGAGACAGCGTGATTATTAACACCTCATCGGTACAGGCTTATGAGCCGAGTGAGATCCTGCTTGATTATGCTCAGACCAAGGCGGCGATAGTGGCATTTACTAAATCGCTGGCGAAGCAACTGGCCCCTAAAGGGATCCGTGTAAATGCTGTCGCGCCTGGGCCGTACTGGACGGTATTGCAGTGCTGCGGCGGCCAACCACAGGAAAAAATTGAGAAATTTGGTGCAAATGCGCCGCTTGGTCGCCCTGGCCAACCGGTAGAAATTGCTCCGCTGTATGTCACTTTAGCGGCTGAAGAGAACAGCTATACATCCGGTCAGGTATGGTGTTCTGACGGGGGGACCGGAACCCTCTGACGTTTATGCCCCCGAAGTCGAAACGTCTGAGGGGGAAAGCCAGCCCGGACAATATTGTATAAGGGCAGGGGGCGGCATATACCGCTCCCTGAACATTAACCCATGACAGCGATACCAAGACGTTCCAGGAGCAACGATGCCTGGTAGCTGTCCAGTTTGACGCCTTGCAAATCAACCCCGCGGATATCTAAATCGCCCAGTTCCGAATTGGTCAAATCACAGTGCGTAACGTTTGCTGCTCGCCAGTCGAAGGATGAAAACTCGCCGCCAGAGAGGTCTGATCCACTGAACGTTGCGCCCAGCACCTGAGTACCCATCCAGCGGTTTTCCCACAGCTCGCACTTTTCCAGTACGACTTTTGAAAAGTTGGCGTAGCTTAAGTTGGTATTGGTGATATAGGCGCTACAAAACCAGGTGCGGGTGGTGATCATATTCATAAAACTTGCGCCGCGAAAATCTGACCCTTGTGCCCGGCAGTGGCGAATTTCGATTCCCAGCGCATTGATATTCCTGAAATCAGCCATGGAGAGATCACAACTTTTGAAAATGGCATCTTTCAGGTTAGCGCGACTAAAATTACATCCTTTCTGACTTTCTCGATCATAAAACTGGCAGCCAATAAATTCAGTGCCGCTAAGGTCGGCACCCGAAAAATCACAGTTGAAAAATGTGCTATTTTCAACTTTTTCACCGGTGAACCTGTTTCTGTCAATTTTTTCGCCAACTAACGCCAGAGTCATCATGATTAACCTGTTTTTTTATACAGTGATTGCAACATGGTAAACTGTTTTAACTCTCGCGTCCAACGTCTGCCCCTGCACGCTAAATTTGGTGTTTCTTCAGTAATGCGCGGAGTTGATGGTCGGTCAGACCTAATAATTCAGCGGCTTTTTTCTGATTAAATTTCGCCTGCTGTAAGCTGGTTTGCAAAAATTCCTTCTCCTGCTGCTGTTGGAATTCACGCAGATCCAGCGGTAGGGTTACTGATGTATGTCTGGTTTCTTGCGCCAGCGGCGGTGCGGCGTGACGCCTGAACGGGTCAATCACAATCTCATTCAGTGGGTAATCGCTGGTCCCGTGTCGGTATACCGAACGCTCCACGACGTTTTTCAGTTCACGAATATTGCCCGGCCAACGGTAGTGGAGGAGCGTTTCTTTGGCCTCATCGGTGAACCCAGGAAACAACGGTAACCCGATCTCACGGCACATCTGAATGGCAAAATGTTCAGCCATTAACATGATATCGCTTTGACGTTCGCGTAACGGGGGAAGTTGCACCACGTCAAAGGCCAGACGATCCAGCAGGTCGGCGCGGAACGTGCCTTCACTCACCATGCGTGGCAGGTCGGCGTTGGTTGCGCAAACCAGTCTTACATTGACCTGCAGAGGTTGGCTACCGCCTACGCGTTCCAGCTCTCCGTACTCAATAACGCGCAGCAGTTTTTCCTGTACCAGCATCGGGGCGGTTGCCAGTTCATCAAGAAACAGTGTGCCGCCATCGGCGCGCTCGAACCGACCTGGGTGACGTTTCTGCGCGCCGGTAAAGGCGCCCGCTTCGTGCCCAAAGAGTTCGGAATCAAGTAAATTTTCGTTGAGCGCGGCGCAGTTAAGTGAAATAAACGGGCCTTGCCAACGGGTTGAGAGGTAGTGCAGGCGGTTGGCGATAAGCTCTTTCCCTGTTCCTCGTTCCCCAATGACCAGCACAGGTTTATCCAGCGGCGCGAGACGAGAAACCTGCTCCAGCACTTCAATAAAGCTGTTCGCTTCGCCCAGCAGATTATCTTTGTATCCTGCCATGATGAAATTCACCATTTGTTAGTGTTATTCACCAATTTACCCTATTTATCCCGACAGGTAAAATTAGTTATTTTCAAATATTTCAATGAATTAAAAAGTTGGCATGCGAAGTGCATTAGAACAGCAGCAGGGCATTGCCCGATATCAGAACAGTAAGTGAGGATTACATTATGGGTATTTTTTCTCGTTTTGCCGACATCGTGAACGCCAACATTAATGCGTTGCTGGAAAAGGCTGAAGATCCGCAGAAGCTGGTGCGGTTGATGATCCAGGAAATGGAAGACACGCTGGTTGAGGTGCGCTCCAACTCCGCACGCGCGCTGGCAGAAAAGAAACAGTTATCGCGTCGTATTGAACAGGCCAGCGCCCAACAGGCAGAGTGGCAGGAAAAAGCAGAGCTGGCGCTGCGTAAAGAAAAAGAAGATTTGGCGCGTTCTGCGTTAATCGAAAAGCAGAAACTGACTGACCTGATTGCCTCCCTGGAGCATGAGGTGACGCTGGTTGACGATACGCTGGCGCGTATGAAAAAAGAGATCGGTGAACTGGAAAACAAACTCAGTGAAACCCGTGCTCGTCAGCAGGCATTGATGTTGCGCCATCAGGCGGCGAGTTCTTCCCGTGATGTTCGTCGTCAACTGGACAGCGGCAAACTGGATGAAGCGATGGCTCGCTTTGAATCTTTTGAGCGTCGTATCGATCAAATGGAAGCTGAAGCTGAAAGCCATAACTTCGGTAAGCAGAAGTCTTTGGATCAGCAATTTGCTGACCTGAAAGCAGATGATGAAATCAGCGAGCAGTTGGCGCAATTGAAAGCCAAAATGCAGCAAGACAAGCAATAATAATATCTGGCGGTGCCCGAACGCGCCGCCGCTCATCACCTGTAAGGAGTACTCATGAGCGCGCTATTTCTGGCCATCCCGTTAACCATCTTTGTGCTGTTCGTCTTACCGATTTGGCTCTGGCTGCATTACAGCAATCGTTCCAGTCGCGGCGAGCTGGCGCAAAGTGAACAACAGCGTCTGGTAGAACTTAACCAGGACGCACAGCGGATGCGTGAGCGCATTCAAGCGCTGGAAGACATCCTTGATGCTGAACATCCAAACTGGAGGGACCGCTAATGGGGGGCGTTAATCTGAATAAAAAACTGTGGCGTATACCGCAGCAGGGCATGGTGAAAGGGGTTTGCGCGGGTATTGCGCATTATCTCGATGTTCCTGTGAAACTGGTGCGGATCCTGGTGGTGCTGTCCATCTTTTTTGGTCTGGCCTTTTTCACCTTTGTCGCCTACATCGTACTGACGTTTGTGTTGGATCCGATGCCAGACAACGTGGTTTCCGGAGAACAGCAGCCATCAAGCGGTGAGCTATTGGATGCTGTCGATCGTGAACTGGCTGCAAGTGAAAAGCGTTTGCGTGAGATGGAGCGTTATGTAACGTCTGATACTTTTACATTACGCAGCCGCTTCCGCCAATTGTGAGGTTAGAAATGAATAATCGCTGGCAACGTGCCGGGCAAAGGGTTAAGCCGGGCATTAAAATAGCAGGTAAGCTGGTGCTACTGACTGCGCTGCGCTATGGCCCGGCTGGGGTAGCAGGGTGGGCGGTGAAGTCCGTGGCCCGACGTCCGCTAAAAATGTTGCTGGCGTTAGTATTGGAACCTTTGTTGAGCCGGGCAGCGACAAAATTGTCGAAACGCTATTCAGGTAATCAACCCTGATATCCGAAACAACAAAAGCAAGCAACATTTAGTCAACATTCCCCCAGTTAATTTGCGGCAGAGTAGTCTCTTGTGTCATGGGATCGCTACCAATAGAAATGAAGGTGAAAGCGACAGACTCCATTATGCAGGTATCGGTGTGAATTACGCATTCTAAAATGCACTGGGGCATTGTTATGCCCCAGTTTTTATACCAGTGAGTCGGCTAACGATATTTGTGTACCCACGGTGATATTTTGTAAACCTTTCTCACCGGCAATCAGGCTAAATAATAAATTACAGCTTTGTTCGCCGAGCTGCTGGGTTGGGACATCAATGCCTCCCGGCACGGGCGTCAGCATAAATGACAACAGTTCATTACAGTGACGGTATACGGCACCGGCTTGCCGTCACGGGTCATAGACAGACGCGATTCCAGATTTTTGACATCAGCGGGGGCATTGAAGGTCAGGCCGATAATGGCGTGTTTTTTCATCGGATCTTGCGGATCCTGATAGAACTCCGCCCGGCCGCCGCGATAATAAAACTCAGGGGTGGTAAAGGTTTTTTGTTTCTCTGTTAACGCCACCTGCGGAGCCAGCAGTGTTTTGGCATCCATATCGACGGTGTAGGTTTTCCCCATCGGGAAGGTTTTTTTCGCCGTGAATACCAGCTTACGGTCATTACGCCACTGCCACTCACCTTCCATTGCGGGGGTCAGGGTAATACCGGCGGTGACCGGTTTACCGATCAGCGTTACCGGTGCGGCAGAGCGGGAGAATGTCACCACCACAATCTGCGCTGAATTATCATCACGGTTATAATTAACCGCCGAAGGGCGCTGCACAGACGCGGAAATATCCTGCACCACCAGCGGCGCAACATCCACCGGCTTCGGTTTGTTCTGATACCAGTGCCAGGTGTAATAACTGCCCGCTGCCACCGCAGCAGTCAGTAATAATAAGGCAGATATGGTTTTCGGATAGCGGTTGCCCCCCCGCTCCAGCCGGGCAAGCTGATTACCGGCAAAGGTCACCCAGCCCGGCACCGCCCAGCGGATCCGTCCGGTGAACGGGCGCAGCAGAAAACCCAGCAGAGTAAAGAGATAAACAAGACTGCGAGCCGCCAGACGCAGCAAAATAAAAGGTAAGCGGAGGATAAAACGCAGAACGTCCATGACAACATTTTCCTCTGTGTGTTGAGACTGACATCAGTTTGCCGCAGCACACAGTGAAATCCGGTTCAGCCGGAAGCTGTCAGTGCCCGATACTCTCATCCTCCATAAAACAGCCCATAAAGCAAATTATTGCATAAGGAATAATCTTAAATTACGGCCCCGGCGTATCCGCAGGGGCCTGTTCAGGAAAAAAATTATTCCAGTGCACTCAAAATAGCCTGTGCAGCTTTGACTCTTTCGGTATTCGGGTAGTTTTTATTCGCCAGAATCACAATCGCCACCTGTTTTTCCGGAATAAAGGCGACATAGGCGCCGAAACCAGTTGTTGCGCCCGTTTTATGCACCCAGGAAGCACGGTTATACGGCTGAACCTGGTTGTCTGTTACCGGATGCGGCTGCAATGCGACCTCGTTGGTCACACCGTTAATGATCATATCTTTCTGCTGCGGCCAGTCATACATTTCCCAGCCCAGCCCCTGGTTAATCGCGGCGGTTTTATAGTAGCGGGTCTGGGCGAGATACATTGCCATTTCCAGATCCGCATTACCGGCCCGTGACGGCTCCATATTCATTTCCGCCCAGCGCAGCATATCTTTTGAGGCGGATTTCACGCCGTAAGATTCCGCATCAAGCTGTCCCGGCGACACGCGGACCGGTTTTTTGTTTTTATAACCGTACGCATACTGGCTTTGCGCACTTTCCGGCACAGTAATAAAGGTGTGAGATAACCCCAGCGGTGCCAGGATCCGTGCAGTCAGCAACTGCTCATACGGCATCCCCGCCGCGTTTGCGGTCAGAGCACCAAACAGGCCGATACTGCTGTTTGCATACAGACGCATATCGCCCGGTTTCCGGGACGGCTGCCACTGCTGATAGAAATTCAGCAGATCCGCACGGCTTTTTACCGCATCCGGCACCTGTAACGGCAGTCCGCCTGCGGTATAGGTAGCCAGATCCAGCAATGTGATCCCCTTCCACTGCGGCAGAGCCAGCTCCGGCTGGTATTTTGCCGCCGGATCATTCAGCGCCATCTCTTTTTTCGCCACAGAAACCGCACCCAGCACACCTGTGAAAGTTTTACTTACAGATCCGAGCTCAAATAGTGTATTTTCAGTGACCGGCTGTTTTGCCTGAATATCGGCAAAACCATAATTGAAATAATAGGGCTTACCCTTTACGGAGACGGCAACCGCCATCCCGGGAATATCCTGCTGTGCCATCAGCGGTTTAATGGTGCTGTCCACCACCGCCGCGACATTATCAGCGGCAGAAAACCCCGGGGCGGAAAACGCCAGCAGAGCGGAAATCAGTGTTGCAGATAACGATTTTTTCATCAGAATTAACCTTCCGTGTGTGAGTAACGGCGGCAAGTATCGTCAGATTCACCGGACAGAACAAACGGTTATTTATAACAAGAGCCTAAAGAAAAACTTACAGGTGGATTATGGTCAGACGTTATCTCCCCCTTAACCCGCTGCGCGCCTTTGAGGCCGCCGTCCGTCATCTCAGTTTTACCCGCGCGGCGATTGAGCTGAATGTCACCCATGCCGCCGTCAGCCAGCAGGTCAGGGCGCTGGAAGAACAACTCGGCTGTGTGCTGTTTACCCGCGTCTCGCGCGGGCTGGTGCTGACCCATGAAGGTGAGGGATTACTGCCGGTGCTCAATGAGGCGTTTGACCGGATTGCGGATACTCTGGAGTGTTTTTCTCACGGGCAGTTCCGTGAGCGGGTGAAAGTCGGTGCGGTGGGAACATTTGCCGCAGGCTGGCTGCTGCCGCGTCTGGCCGGATTCTATGACAGCCATCCGCATATTGATCTGCATATCTCCACCCATAACAATCATGTGGACCCGGCGGCGGAAGGGCATGATTATACGATCCGTTTCGGTAACGGCGCGTGGCATGAGTCAGATGCGGAACTGATTTTCAGTGCACCACACGCTCCGCTGTGCTCACCGGCCATTGCAGAACAGTTACAGCAGCCGGATGATGTTCACCGCTTTACCCTGCTGCGCTCATTCCGCCGGGATGAATGGAGCCGCTGGCTGGATTGTGCGGGCGGCACACCGCCTTCCCCGTCACAGCCGGTAATGGTGTTCGATACCTCACTGGCCATGGCCGAGGCGGCACAACTGGGTGCCGGGGTAGCGATCGCACCGGTATGTATGTTCAGCCGCCTGTTACAGTCAGGCGCACTGGTACAGCCGTTTGCCGCAGAAATCACCCTCGGCGGCTACTGGCTGACGCGGTTACAGTCCCGTACGGAAACCCCGGCCATGCAGCAATTCGCCCGCTGGCTGCTGAATACGGCGGCGGCGTAAAACTCACTCACCTTCCAGGCTTTTTACCCGCAAATCATCACCTTCACTGATGCGCAGCCGTTCACTGCCGCAGTGCGGACAGCATCCGGCGTGCTGCATGATTTCGGCCTCACGGCTGCAATCCCAGCACCATGCCTGTGCCGGGATAACATCAATATGCAGTGTGCAGCCCTGCGCCACGGTATCACGGCAGGCGATATCAAAACAGAAATGCAGTGCACTCTCCTCAACATCCGCCAGTGCGCCGACTTCCAGCCAGACATCCGTTACCCGCGCAATGCCGTGCTGTTCAGCCTGTTCGCGGATAATGTCCGCCGCACCGAGGGCTTTACTAAGCTTGCCCCTTCCGCCGTTGTCATAATCGGT
>NZ_JBMKIF010000060.1:0-12442 GCF_049238025.1 Enterobacter cloacae complex sp. IR5458 | reverse complement strand
GAGCGCTGGCAGGTTGAGCACCAGCAGATTCAGGCCACCGCCACGGCGGCGGGGATTGCACCGGGCCACACCTTCACCCTGACCAACGCGCCGTTCTTCAGCGATAACGGCGAGTATCTGGTGACGGCTGCGGGATACCACTTCGAAGAGAACCGCTACGCCAGCGGGGAAGGTGAAACTGTTCACAGGACCGATTTCACGGTCATCCCGGCGTCGGTCTCTTATCGCCCGGCGCAGAGCACGGCGTGGCCGCGCACCTACGGGCCGCAGACGGCGAAAGTCGTGGGGCCGCAGGGGGAGAGCATCTGGACGGACAAATACGGCCGGGTGAAGGTGAAGTTCCACTGGGACCGGCTGGCGAAGGGGGATGACACCAGCTCCTGCTGGGTGCGCGTGTCGAGCGCGTGGGCGGGCCAGGGCTACGGCGGGGTGCAAATCCCGCGCGTCGGCGACGAGGTGGTGGTGGACTTTATCAACGGCGACCCGGACCGTCCGATTATTACCGGGCGTGTGTACAACGACGCGAGCATGCCGCCGTGGGCGCTGCCGGCGGCGGCGACGCAGATGGGCTTTATGAGCCGGACGAAAGACGGCTCCGTGGACAACGCCAACGCCCTGCGCTTTGAGGATAAAGCAGGTGCAGAGCAGGTGTGGATCCAGGCCGAGCGCAACATGGACACCAGCGTTAAAAATGATGAAACGCACAGCGTCGGCGGCGAGCGCAGCCATTACGTGAAGAAAAATGAACTGCATCGCGTGGAAGCGAATCAGACCCAGGCTGTCAAAGGTGGGACTGAGATCCTGACCGGCAAAGGCAAGCTGGATGCGGCGGTGGAGCAGTACGTCATTGCTTCTGGGACGAAGCTGCGGCTGGTCTCAGGGGAAAGCGCCATTGAGCTGAATGCTAACGGCAAGATTAACCTGATCGGTAAAGAGTTTAACTTCTTCGTGGAAGGGGATGGTTATATCACCACGGGCGGTAAGCTGCACCTGAATACCTCGGGAACCAAGCCGGGCACCACGGCACCGGGATCGGGGCATAAAGGGGATATTGATGCGGCTGTGCAGGCGAAATTTACGCCAAAAGATGAGTAAGGCCGGTGCGGTGCTTATCGCATTATTAACGACGGGAATGGCTGAAGGAGGCGCTCAGAAACAGGATCTTTGGAAGTTCATTTCCGGGATGAGCGCATCACTCAGATCATTATCCGTTACAAGCCTAAGCAATGCGCCGTTGTCATTTAAGATCACCAGACAAAATGAATATATCAATTTCTACAATGCTGACGATTTCAAACTGGATGATGGAGCGAGCATTACCGAAATTGGTTTACGTTTAAGCAAAGATAACGGCGACATGGCGCCTTTACTGAATTTTTCACCGTCAGGTCAATGCATAACGCTTGATACCGTTAAAATGCACTTTCCGCAACTGGTGCTCACTGACTATCCGCAAGGCCGCTCTGAGAATGAAGTGACCAGTTATACCGCGCCAAAAGACAGTAATGGACAAAAGGTGAGCTTCAGTTTCACCGTGAAAAAACCTGACTGTCTGGATTCTGTCGTCATAAGCGCCGAATAAGAAACACAGTTCCCATGTCCTGACGGGGTTTCCAGTGGTGAGAAGCGCAATAAATATTCATTGAATGACAATTAACGTGAAAAAAAACACTCCGGTATTTCTTTTTTCTGCCCTGATGTTTACCTGTCTGAGCAGCAATGTGGTTTTGGCTCAGGTGATGCCTTCCGTTCTGACAAAACGGGATTTTTCTGTGCAGATTAAAGACCAGCCTGTCGCATTGGGCGACAGATGGACTCCTGATATTGCCCGTAAAATTGACGTGCCGTTGGAAGGCCATTTTGTCGGTGAAGTTCCTTTTGACGGAACAAACTATAAATTCTACCAGCATCAAAAGGCTGGGTTAGAAATATTCAGTTCCAATCTCTGGTGGGATAAAGCAGAAAGAAGCGTTGACGATTATATCGTGTCCCAGATTACGCTGACTGCCTCAGATATTTTAACGCCGCGTGGCGTTCATGTGGGTTCAACAATCAGAGAGCTGAACAATGCGTACGGCGATGGTCAGTTCGAAAATGATTCCGGGGAGAAGTGGATTTCCTATGAATTGGGTAAGAAATTGCTCTCTTTTAAGGTTATAGACAGTCAGGTTGTGAAAATAACCATGAATTACGAAAATGGTACTTCAGAGTGATTTATGACCAAAAGATATTTGGCAGTCGCATTGTTCACCGCTTTATTGACAGGCGTCGTTGAAACGTCATCGGCGCTTGAATTATCGCAATACAATAAGCTTGATACGGTGAGCAGCATCGTTAACGACAGCGAAGTGACAGACAGTCTCAGGAAGACGCTGGGAAATCATTACCAGACCTTTATTGATAACTTTGATGTCTTTGGTGAACCGCATACCACCACAGGTGGCGGATTGTTTGTTGAAGGCTGGCTAAAGGATCTCTACCTGGAGAATGCGTCAGCGCTGGTCATCAATCCTGACGGCAAAATCTTTGCGGCCTGGGTGGTTCCGGAGTCGGACGTTATTCATTACCAGTCTTCAGATAATAGTCCGGTTATTCATGCCGATATTCAGCAATGGGCTGCCAGATTCAATACGCTGCAGTTTGCATCGAACAGCCAATCAGGACTCGCCTTTGACGGGGTATGGGCAGGCGAGTTCGGGAGCGACTCGACGTTAACCCTGCAGTTAGCTCGGTCAGGCAACCGTATCACCGGCTCTTATTGCTATATCTCCCGGAGAGGAAACCGCATTGATTGCCCCGAGGATGATGAGCGTAATCTTAGCGGTACGATTGCTGGCAATCGTGCCACTGTTGAGTTCAATTCATCGTTTGGCGGTGTAGGTGGGCGGGCTGCTCTGGAAGTAAAGGGGAATGAAATGGAATGGCGTTTAGTAACGCCTCCTCAACATGGCAATGATTATGCTCCGCTGCGTTATACATTACATAAAGCCGGTTCGGATCATCACGCTGAATCCAGAAAACTGGAAACCGAAAAATTCGCTATTTCTTTGATAAACAAGTGCGGCCATTTCGAGAGCGAATGTGCCCAGATGGTTTATCTCGGAGTGCGCAAAAGCGATAACAGCACGATCTCCTTAAGGGGAAAAACGTTGCGCGACTCCGCAGGTAAAATAATCGGCTCAACGTACAAGAATGGCGAAATCGTTTATACCGTGACGTATGCACCCGCGAAACTGGTTGTCAGCAAAGGCAGCCAGGTTTTAGTCGAACAGTCAGGTCAATGGCGTAAATAATAAAACAGCCAGCCCAAAGGGCCAGCATGGATTGGCCTTCTTGTTTCTCACAATATCAACCATCCCGAGTTCACTTATGAAATACACCCTCCAGGAAGGTTCGTTTTCCCTTTTTCCTGCTGCCTGGCAGGATAACAGTATGAATATTATTCGCGATGACGAAAGCGGATTATCCGTGGTGGTCAGCCGCGGCGTCATTTCGGACGGCAGTGACTACGAACAAGAGTTTCACCGGCAGTGGGATGTGCTGCGTCCTCAGATGGGCGAAATTGCTCAGAGCGAATTCCGGAATGTAAAAGCCGGCCCTGACGGAAAAATTAACGGGCTGGAAGTTGAGACCACCTTCGACCGTAACGGGCAACGCCTGTGGCAAAAACAGCTGGCCGTACAGACGCCGGGCAAACCGGTATTGATGATATTTACCCTCTCGGCACTCAGAGCGTTCACCGAAGAGGACGAGGGGCGCTGGAGCGCGCTTAAGCAAAGTCTGACGCTAAACGACAACCGGAATGTGTAAGGCATGAGCGATAACAACGCAGCCCGTAAGGGCGACGAGATTATTCACTCCAGCATTTTTGCTGACATCACCAGCATTGTGGCGGAAGGTGCCGCCTATGCGGTGATCGGTGCGGCGGTTGGCGCTGCTGCAACCGTAGCCGCGCCACTCCTCGGTGCGGGGGCTGCTGCCGCTGGCGTGGCGGCAATTGGATCCAGCTGTCTGTTAAGCGGGATTATCGGCGGCGTGCTGGCGAACGTGGCAGGGATCACTGACGATATCAGCAATGCCGCGGAAGGGTTGGGCAATGCGCTTTTCCCTCCGTCGCCTGCGGGCAAAATTACCACCGGTTCGAATAACGTTCTGACGAATGCGATCCCCGCCGCGCGCGCGGCCGGAACGCTGACGCCTGCGGATACCCCTTCCCCTGAACCGCAGTCTCCGGGCAGTTTTGCCGATTACGCAGGGATGCTGCTTTCCGCCGCCGGACAATTTGGCAGCGAAATGTGGCAGCCGAGCGTGGCCTCTGCCGCGGCGGGGACCTCGCCGCTGGAAGAAGACAAGGTGGCGTGCGAAAAACACTCCGGGCCGCAGTATCTGGCGGAAGGCTCCAAAAGCGTCTTTATCAACGGACAGCCTGCGGTGCGCGCGAAAGATCGCACCACCTGCGAAGGCACCATTTCCGACGACGTCTCACCGAACGTGATCATTGGCGGCGACACGCTTACGGTTCGCGATATCAAAAGCGGTAAAACGCCGGGACTGGCGCTGGGGATGATTGCGCTCTCCCTGCTGCGCGGGCGTCCGGGCAAGATTCTGAAAAACATGCCCTGCGCGCTGGCGGCGGCCGGCGGCGGGATGTTGGCCGATATGGCCGTGAATGCCGTGTTTGGCTCCTCGCATCCGGTTCACGCCGCCACCGGCGTAAAGGTACTGAATGACGACGATGAACTCGATTTCTCGCTGCCGGGTCGCTTCCCGCTTCGCTGGCAGCGCAGCTATAACAGCCTGACCACCCGCGAAGGGCTGTTTGGGCTGGGCTGGGCAACCCCCTTTGACAGCTATCTGGCGCTGGAAGAAAACAACGCCACCTGGTTCGACGAAACTGGGCGTGAGCTGAGCTTCGAGCTGCCGCCTGTCGACCGCGCGTTTTACAGCATCAGCGAAGGCATCATTATCCGCCGTAATGAAAATGGCGACGTGGCGATAGCTGATGACGACGGTGCGGTGTGGCGTCTGTACAAACCAACCCGGGCAAACCCTGCTGTTCTGCGTCTGGCATCTCTCAGCGACGAATACGGCAACGCGCTGCTGACGACGTGGGATGAGCACGGCAGGCTGGTTGGTCTTCACGACGAGTCACGGGCAATAGATGTTACTTTGCGCTATGAAGATGAACGTTTCCCGCAGCGCGTGACGTCGGCGAGCCATTTCGATGGCAACCGTTCCTGGCCGCTGATGCAGTGGCGCTACGATGCGGGCGGCCAACTGGCGAGCGCGACAGATGCCTCCGGCGTGGTAACGCGTGAATATCGCTATAATGACCGCGGCCTGATGGTCTGGCACCGCCTGCCTGGTGGGCTGGAGAGTGAATACCGCTGGCAAAAATTCGACCACTGGCGCGTGGTGGAAAACCGCACCAGCACCGGCGACGGGTGCCGCTTTACCTACGATTTAGCCGCCGGGCTGACGACCGTCGAGCACTACGACGGCCAGACGCGTAAGCACTACTGGAACGCGCAAAATCTGATTGTCCGTTACGTTGACGAGCGCGGTGAAAACTGGCGCTACGAGTGGGATGACAACGAACTTCTGACCCGTCGCGTCGATCCCCTCGGCAATGCCGTTACCTTTGTCTACGACGAAATGGGCAACCGGCTGCAGGAGATCGACGCCGACGGCAATACCCGTACCACCACCTGGCTGGAGCACCGCGCGCTTCCGGCGGCCATTATCGAAGCCGACGGCAGCGCGACCCGTTTCTGGTACGACGAACATCACGGTCTGAAGCGCGTGGTCGACCCGATGGGGCAGACCACGCTCCTGCACCGGGATGAGTTTGGTCAGGTGGTTGAGGAGGTCGATGCCGCCGGAAACAGTCGCTACCAGGAGTATAACGACGCCGGGCAGATGGTACGTGCGACGGACTGTTCCGGGCGCATTACCCGCTACCGTTATCATCCGCTCGGCTGGCTGGTGGCCGAGACTGGCGCCGACGGCGAAGAGACGCGCTATCGCTACGACGCGGCAGGACGTCCGGTACAGCTCGATCGTCCGGAAGGCTGGACGGAGTCACTTGTATGGAACGAGCGCGGCCTGCCGGTGAAGCATGCGGGCGCTGACGGGAAAGAAAGCGAGTTCAAATACGATGACGCAGGGCGCTTAACCGCCACCCGCAATACTCAGGGGGAAGAGGTGCGCCGCCGCTGGGACAGCCGCGGGCGTCTGGTTGCCCTGGAAAACGAAAACGGCGAAGCGTACCGGTTCCGCTGGGGCGCGGACTCGCTGCTGCTGGAAGAGACAGGGCTTGATGGCGTGGCCTCGCAGTATTGCTACGACGCCTGCGGGCGCACGATAGCGCGCACCTTTGCCGCCGGTCACCCGGAGGCCATCACCCACGCCTTCGCCTGGAGCGCAAGCGGCCAGCTGGTCGCCCGCACCACGCCCGAAGGACAGACCCGCTATCATTACACACCATCCGGGCTATTAAGCCGGATCGGGCTGCATCCTGCGCTTTCAGCCGACGCATGGACCACCGAGGCCGAGCAGGAGCTTGCCTTTGACTATGACGCGCTCGGTCGCGTGACGCGCGAGGCGGGCGAACACGGCGAGCTGGCGTGGGAGTATGACGCGCTGGGCAACCGCACCTCCGTCACGCTGCCCGATGGCCGCGAGCTGAAACAGTTCTACTACGGCAGCGGGCATCTGCTCGGCATTGCCCTCGATAAGCTGTCGGTCTCTGATTTCACCCGCGACGAACTCCACCGGGAGACCAGCCGCACTCAGGGGCTGCTGACCACCCGCAGCGAGTACGACCGCCTCGGTCGACTGCATCGCCGGGATGTCTTCACTGGCAATGCCCAACGCCCGTCGCCGCGCCGCTGGTCTCGCCGCTGGGATTACGATTACCGCAATAACCTGGTGCGGGAAGAGCGGGACGATAATCCGTTCAGCTGGTACCGCTGGCAGTATGACAGCGCCGGGCGCCTGCTGGTTCAGGACGGCTCGCTGCCCGGACAGGAGCAGTGGCGCTGGGATGCCGCCGGTAACCCGCTCGAAGGGGCTGCTGAGAAGGTCACGCATAACCGCCTGACGCAACTGAACGGCATTCGCTGGCGCTATGACACCCACGGCCGCACCGTGGAGAAAGATAACGGCCAGACCCGCTGGCACTACCGCTACGACGGTGAACATCGCCTGACGGAAGTCATCAGCCAGCCGCGGGACCGCAACAAACCGCAGACGCAGGTCAGCTTCCGCTACGATCCGCTCGGACGACGCATTAGCAAAACGCGACGCCAGATGCTGGGCGGACAGCCAACCGGCAAGCCGGTCAGCACCCGGTTTGTCTGGGAAGGTTTCCGCCTGCTGCAGGAAGTGCACGGGGACGTGCCGCTAACCTACGTCTACAGCGATCAGGACAGCTACGATCCGCTGGCGCGTATCGACGGCGTTGATGCCCCGGAAATCTTCTGGTTCCACTGTCAGCCCAACGGCACGCCGGAGCGGATGACGGATATCGAAGGGCAGGTGCGCTGGGAAGGAGTGAACAGCGCCTGGGGCAAGCTGCTGCGGGAAAGCGAAACGCAGGTATCAGGATATTCTCAGAACCTGCGTATGCAGGGGCAATACCTGGATCGTGAGACAGGGCTGCACTACAATCTGTTCCGGTATTATGACCCGGACTGCGGACGGTTTACGCAGCAGGACCCAATAGGGTTAAATGGCGGGTTAAATCTTTACAGCTATGCTCCTAATCCTATAGTTTGGACAGATCCTTTAGGTCTTACACCTTGTAAGGGGTTACCATCCACTCGAAGGGCAGGAGGTACGGGCAAACATTATGATCCAGTAAATGGTCAAGGGTTGTATGTGCTACACGATGGAAAGAACATTATCTATGTAGGACGTGGGGATGCTCCAGCACGTTTGAATAGCCATGCGAATACACCGGGTAAATCACATTTGGAACAGTTGACCATATTTGATAATAATTTGACCAAAGCGGAAGCTAAGTTTTTGGAACAAAGGATTATGGATCTTAATGGTGGAGCTAAGTCAACAAATTCTTTCACAAATCTCCTCAATAAAATTAGATCCTATAGCCCTAATAACCCAAACGCTAGCAAATATGATATTGCAGGTCATAGTAGGGATTGGGGTGGGGAAGTATTGAAAGATGCGTTATCAATTCTGAAAGGGAATGGCTTATGAAAGTAAAATATAAAGAGGGTGACATCTTTGTCATTCCGATGAGTAATGGGAAGTATGCGCTTTGCCAGGTTGTTTTTGCTCCAAAGCAAAAGTTTAAGCAAGCAATAGGTTTCTGCATTTTATCAATACAGGAAACAGAGGAGTTTGAAGAGAACAGTTCACTAACACCTCTATCTTTTGAAAAATTTGGCAAAGAGATGAAGGTTATTTTCACTGGCAACCAAAATATTAGCAAAGGCATTTGGAAAATTATGGGGCATGCTAATCTCACAGAAGAAAAAAAACAATTAAAAATATTTAATTATGCTGGTGGCTTATATGATGGGGAAGAGGAAATCAGGCGTTTGTCTGTTGCTGAATATCCTAATTACACAACTATGGGGGTTTCAGGCTTTGAGCTTGTCGACAATGTTCTGATAAATATTTGATCATCAGGGGAAGAGTGCTTCCCCTGCTAGTTTACATACAACAGCAGCTCATTAACACCTTTAATAAATTCACAAGTTTTTATGATCGTCTTGCCAAATAGTATTACAACAATGCATGCTGGAGAAGAATAGCCACAAGTTTGTCGCCGCAGAGCTGGATATCAATACTCATACCTTCGCCCGGAGCGGGAGATGACAGTCGGTCGTCTGCACTACGGTGGGAGGGCTGACCCGCTACCACTACATCCCGTCAGGGCTGCACTACAATCTGTTCCGGTATTATGACCCGGATTGCGGAAAGTTTACGCAGCAGGACCCGATAGGGCTGGCGGGGGGATAAACCTTTACCAGTATGCGCCGAATGCGCTGGGGTGGGTGGATCCGTGGGGGGTAAAATGTGGTTTTTCTCAAAAAGATCGTATAACCCAAAGATGGGTGGATAGATTAACAGGGGAAAAAAACCGCTGATGTTCATAATATTTTAACATCCAAAGGTTGGACGAGAACATATCCACAAGCCAATAAACCTGGAGCTATCCAACATATTCAATATGTCAAAACAGCAAAATCAGGTACTACGTACAAACTAGATTATCATCCCGGAGGGACTCCAACTCAACCTAATATTCATGGTAATGATTACTGGAAAATTTATCGCGAAGTAGATGGTGCAGATGTAGTATATGGGCGAATTGGGCATGGAGAGTTTAAAAATTACGATTTAATAACCGATTCACCAGTTTATGTTGACGGGGTTTTACTTAATGGGGGGGGAATGATTGATTTTAATGCTGATATCTTATCAGGAAGAGCACTAGGTAACGTTTTTTTGGATGAAAATATAAGTAAATATATAAATGAGTTATATGCCGATTATAAGATAACTTACTTTGATTATTTATTGCCTGATGATGAGAAAAGGCTTGCATATATTGTAGATGACACAATGACAATCGCTACCCTTGAAGATGGAACGATTATTTCTATTGGTTGTAATGTAAACTATAAGGGGCGCTATAATAACATATTACAAACAGGCCAAACGATGAGGGAAATAATAGAGTTGACTTACAGACAGCGTATTTTTAATGGTTGCATTATTATAAATGACGACTTTGGTTTTTCATTCGAGTTGCCAGCGCCATATGATGAAATCGCAGATAGCATTGCACATGTTCCACTAGATCTCGTTCTTAATGAAATCCGTGTTGCTGATTACTCTGATTGGAACCCTAAAAAATAAAACACTGAAGTGTTAGTTAGGGTTGATACTAAGGATTATTACTTGAAATAAAAGCCTGGGGCAAGTATTCGTTAGAATGGTGGCATTTACCGTTAATCTGTGTAGATCTCTGACGAACGTGCCCGCTACCACTATTGCAACTTTGCAAGTATATACCCTGAGTATATTAATAGTGGAACATTGCAATTGCTACGGACAGAACGTAATTATCATATGATTTTAACCTGTTTGTACATGCCGGAGTATATAATATGTCAGAAAAAGAGTCACAGAATAATCTTCTTTTTAAATGAGTAAATGTATTTCGAAAAATCAACATGCAGTGGTCCATGATTATTTATCAATGCCACTAAGAAGTGCTAGTGAAAGGTTTGTTGGAGCGGTTAATAAAATCAAAAACAGAAATAATGATAAAGCAGATGGTGACTTAACTCATAATTTTTTTCTGATAAAATATCGAGCCGCGATTAATCATTTTGGCTATTTGTGATAGTCTCTTAAAAATAAACTGCATTGGCATGCTTCTCGTTTTATTTGTGACCACAAAGTATTTTTTGTTCACTTCAGGAAAAGGATTAAGTTAAAATAAACATCATGCTTTACCAGATCAGTAGATGGTCAGTTTACAACTTAACCTCGGTGAAAAAATTACAGGATAAAAACATGGATTTATTAGAAAGAAAAGACGCTGAAAAACTTCTCCATAATTTTTTAACGAGTACTTTAAAAAAACAGGCTGATATTGATAAGTTAATGGTTCTTGCAATTAACCATGAATCTGGTATTCCTATGAAAGGAATAATTTATGAATATGATAAAATGGAAAAAAATAAACTAACCGCACAAGATTTAGATGATCTTAACACATTAATGCATTTTTATGGTCCATGATATAAAGATATGAAATCCCCATCCAAAATTAAATTATGAGATTTTTTATTCAAGAGTAAAGGGATCAAATTTATTTTGAATTTCCAGAGCGATTTAATAAGTGAAGTTTTATATTATGTTTCGGAGATTGAACTTATAACATATTAAGATAATCTAAATCCTCGCTATAAATATAACAATCTGGATGTTTATGTATTTTTATTTACTTACAGATGACACGGTGTATATTGAGTTGGCAGAGGATCCAAGCCAGCCTGCCAGATATAAAATTATATTGTTAGGGTATATAGAAACATCTTAATGTTTATGCAACATACTAAATTTTCGACATAAGCTTTGAATCATACTTATGAAAATACTTATTTATTAAGAGCGAAAATAATTGCTGACTTTAGTTTTTTTAAAGAAAACAAACTGCTCGAATGGATGTGCTGTACAAGAACCATACGCTTAAATATACCTTGCTTAGATCTCGCTGTGGTCGATTCAACATGCCAATTAGTCTTTGCGTTAAGAGAGCCAAACCCATTATCAACCGTTTTGACCATCTTTAATGCTCAGGGCGAAAACGATTTTTCTCTGCACCTCCTGAAGGTGCTATTTTCTATTACTTAACTTTCTACCTGTCAAAGGAAGTGGTTGTAGTCTGTAACTATGCTGAAAAGCGAAACGGCTGGCATGATCGGTTTTATTCCTGGGATATGAAGCATAAAGCGTTGTCTCAATCAGGACCTGCATATTAAGATCAAATGAGCCCATTAAAAATTATAACGATACCATTTGGGAAAAGAGGGACTGCATAAGCAGTTCCAACAAATGACGTAAAAACCTAACTGAGAGGCAAAGGATGAGCACGGTTTACATTGTCATTTTGACCTATATAAAACAACTCGAAGAGATTGACGCAGCGATACCTGCGCATGTGGAGTGGCTAAAAAAGGGGTATGCAGAGGGGATTTTCCTGGCATCCGGAAGACGGGTCCAGAGAAACGGTGGTGTCATTCTCGCTATGTGTGAGAGTCTTGCCTCACTTGAAGAGCGATTACGCCAGGATCCTTTTCAGACGTTAAAGCTTGCGACTGCCGAAATCATTCCTTTTGAACTCAGCATGAAGGCAGAACTTTTAGGCAATGTGTTTTGATCCTGCAATAAAAAATCCATGCCAACACGTGGATTTTCTTCATTCAAAACAAATCAAACGTTAAACAAGAAGTTCATCACATCGCCATCTTTTATGATGTAATCTTTACCTTAAGCACGCATTCGGACCGCCCCTTCCGCTCCTTGCTGACCTTTATCCTCAATAAGCTGCCAGTATACCTGCGACGAACTCTACCGCGAGACCAGTCGCACCCAGGTGCTGCCGACCACCCGCAGCGAATACGATCGTCTTGGTCGACTGTATCGCCGGGACGACTTTACCGGCAATGCCCAGCGCCCGTCGACGCGCCGCTGGTCCCGCCGCTGGGATGCCGCCGGTAACCCGCGGGAAGGATCTGCTGAGAAGGTCACGCATAACCGCCTGGTGCAGCTGAACGGCATTCGCGCGTTATGACATCCACGGCCGCACCGTGGAGAAGGATAACGGACAGACCCGCTGGCACTACCGCTACGACGGCGAGCACCGCCTGACGGAGGTCATCAGCCAGCCGCGGGA
>NZ_JBMKIF010000059.1:0-12480 GCF_049238025.1 Enterobacter cloacae complex sp. IR5458 | reverse complement strand
AGAATGAAGATTCCGACGTTACTAACTGAGTGTTGTATCTAATCGTGGGGGCAGGTCATTACGACTGATAAACTTCCTAATCAGTCTAATACCGTGGAGATACTCTTTTATGTATGTTCAAGAGTCAGAACAAAACTGGGTTTGTACTGGTTATATTAGGGAGGAGTTTTTTACGCAGTAGCAGTGGGAAGGAAGGACGGAATCAGGCAAACCTGTAATTATTGTAATGAACTCCCCCCTTTTTCCCCAGTAGTCAGTAAGCGACATGACAGAAAAGGCGATTGAAGCTAAATTTATATGCCCTTCACTGAACTGAACGACATTGAGTCTGCCGAACTTGGTCATTTTGATTATTATGAGTAGTTTCGCGACAGGGAAGATAATGGGCGGAGTCAGTCCAACTTTAGGGCAGGATCGTCTACCGGGGCGGGGTCAGCCCAGTATTACCACCACAGCAAATGGTGGGAGCTAACCCTACTTTCTCCAAAGGAATACCGAACCCACGAGCTAGCTCAGCACGTTTTGAGTATCGCCCTGCCATCACCGTTTCATTATCTAACAGAAGTAGCGGAAGCCCTTCTGCTCCAGATGCTTCGAGGAATGCTTTCGCTTTCTCGTTCTGAACAAAGCTCATGGGCTGCTGCGCTAGGTTATAACGTTCAACCTGTACGCCATGCCCTTTCAGCCACTGCACATTCGCAGAGAAATCGACCAGAACTTGATCGACCTCTGAGCCACATACGCCGGTACTGCAGAAAATTGCAGGGTCAAACACCGTTAACGTTTTCATTCTGAATACCTCACATTCGTAAAATCACATATGTTCAGGCAAATTTTTTTGATTCAAACAGTCTTACCGCTACCAGAGCAGTTTGCCGATGCAAGCTTACGGGCGATGGCCTGTACGTCGTCCTGTTGGCTTAACCAGGCCTGCTCAATCACCTGAGCGGCCCAGGAAAGAATATGCGGGGATAAGCGGTAGTGACCCACTTGCCCTGTTTGCGATCCAGCAATAGACTACTTTCGCGGAGCATTACCCGGTGGCGGGATATCTTTGGCTGAGACTGTTCTAGCGCAGTGCAAAGGTCTCACACGCACAGCTCTCCCATCTCTCTAAGCAGCAACACGATGCACAAACGGGTTTCATCGGAGATGATTTTTGAAGAGTTGTAATGCTGTAAAAATCATAGTCGTTCCCCTACCTATCTGGTTCTACGATACTAGGCGTATTTCCTGCCCTTGGTTATATACAGTTTCTACTTCCCTAAATAGAGTAAGTATCACATCAATAGCTGCTTTCGAATCAGCTATATAAGAAAATTTTCTAACCATAAGCCTAATAAGCGATTCTTTTTGTTTAGCCGCAGTTCTTGGGAAGTCTACCCACTGAATATTTAAATTACTTAGCTCTTGCCGATGAAAAACAGAAGATTCTTCATTGCAAACTTCTGTTATTTTCTTTTCAATTTTAACTTTAATATTTTCATGTAATTTATCATATACACAGGTCGAGTTTTGCTCATTTATCTTTACTATCTGCTCAGTAGCCCCTTCATTTTTTAACTTCTTAAGAGGCGAGTATTTTAATTCCATTTCCGTATTTGATATAAATGTTAACTGATGCCTATAATCATCACTTTTTCGAAAGAATCATTTTTTAGATTATCCCCTACCAATAGAATTTTAGATACCATCTCAGAAAATCTAGAATCAATAGTCCATATCTTCCCGCTAAGTTTCTTTGCTTGATAGGCATGTATCTCGTTTATATAACTTAAACAAGCAGTCTTATAACAAAATAGAAAATCATCGTGATGTTCAATACAAATAAAGAACTCTTTATTGATAAAAGAATTGAAATTATCTAACAAAAGATACAATGCACAGTTTCTTTGAAACTCAAAACCTGTTAACGCATCAACTCCGGCGTTTGCCGCTTTATTTTTAGCCACCCTGCTCTCCTACAACAGCTAAAAACTTCCATCGTCATCCATTGATGGATGTGGATGCAAATAAAACCATTTAAGGCGATGTGTATCACGAATATCAAAAAAAATAAATTTATAAGGTCATTTTTAGTGATCTAATGCACTGTTCTACACACTGTTTTTTATACAGTCGAAAGATAGTACTTCTAGGGAAAACTTTAAAAACTCGTTTTCCCTATTTACAGTCTTATATAACCTTAGTTAAAGATGCGTCAATATAATCCGCATACCACTGCATCATCTCCCTCCTTCCTTCCAGATACAACGCATGGTTATACGTCCCACGAATTGCATTCTTATCGACATGCGCAAGCTGAGTTTCAATCCATGCCGTATTGAACCCTTCCTCATGCAAAATCGTACTCATCGTATGGCGGAAACCATGCCCCGTTACCTTCCCCGTATATCCAATCCGCTTAAACACCTGATTAATACTCGCTTCACTCATCATCTTGCGGGGATCATTACGTCCCGGGAACACCAGTGGATATAGCCCTGACATCACTTTGAGTTGCTGTACGATTTCCAGCGCTTGGGTAGAGAGGGGGACAAGGTGAGGCCGTTTCATCTTCATACGCTCTGTAGGGATTTCCCATACCGCTTTCTCAAGGTCAAATTCACTCCAGAAAGCACCTCGGAGCTCGCCAGTACGAACTCCTGTAAGGATCAGCAGACGAGCGGCAAGAACAACTAATGGGCTTCCTGTGTAGCCTGCGAGAGCTTTAAAGAATTCTGGTAACTCCTCAACAGTAAGGAAGGGATAATGCTTCGATTCATGCCCTGACATTGCACTGGTAAGATCCGCTGCAGGATTGTATTCCGCACGACCGGTAACGATGGCGTAACGAAAGACTTCACTGCAACGCTGGCGAACCTTCTTGGCCTTCTCTGTCGCGCCACGGCTTTCCATTCGACGTAGCACATTCAGCAGAACCAAAGGCTTGATGTCATTCACCGGCAGTTGGCCAATATAAGGGAAAATATCTTTATTGAAGGCTTCGATAATGTCGGAGGCATAACCTTCTGACCACCGGCTCACCTTCGTTCCGTGCCATTCAAGTGCCACAGCCTGAAACGTATTATTGAGCTGCACATCGCGAACCAACTTTTCTTCTTTCTTGGCAAACGATGGATCGATACCTTCGGCCAGCTTTTTCTTGGCTTCATCACGTAATGCCCTCGCTTGTGCAAGGGACACTGCCGGATAGACACCAAAAGCTATACGTTTCTCTTTTCCATTGAAGCGATATTTCATCCGCCAGTATCGAGAACCAGAAGGAACAACTTCAAGATACAAGCCTGCACCATCTGCTAGCTTGTAGGCTTTCTCTCTGGGTTTAGCAGCATCTACCTGTCGTGCATTAAGCTTCATTGGGGGCATCTCCCTGGACCGAACACAGAATGCCCCCACTTATGCCCCCAACTGCGACTTGATTTCGGTTGAGTCCAGTTGATAACAGGAGATAAGATACGGGCCAGAAACCGCAGTATACGGGCTTTTAGTTGATTTCGGTAGACTTGGGAAGAGTTTGAAATGGTGCCGATAATAGGAGTCGAACCTACGACCTTCGCATTACGAATGCGAAGTTTTTATATTTTAACTGCTTGAACAACCATCAGAAATCACAAATTTATCATTTTAAATCATAATATTAAAACAAAAAACCTGTTGATGTAAATTGATGAGTGTTGATGTTTATCCTTTCAATTTACTTACACCAGCCGTTACATTACTGTAAACCGTAATCCCCAACAGGAACCCTAAAAATGGCGCTTTCAAGACAAAAACTAACCTTCGAACGAATTCGAAGATTTACTTTACCTGAAGGGAAAAACCAAGTTTTCCTTTGGGATACGGACGTAACAAGCTTGGCATGTCGAGCAACTCGTGGAGCAAAAGCCTTTGTATTCCAAAGCCTGTATGCGGGAAAAACCCTTCGCATGACCATTGGCAACATTAACGATTGGAGGATTGATGATGCGAGGGCCGAAGCCAGGCGACTGCAAACATTAATCGATACTGGGATAGATCCGCGTATAGCTAAGGCGGAAAAAATTGCTGAAGCGGAATCACAGCAGGCTGAATCTCGTAAAACGAAGGCAACCTTTTCAAGCGCTTGGGAAGATTATCTTGATGAATTGAGAACCGGAATCAGCGCAAAAACTAAACGCCCCTACTCTGCACGCTACATTGCCGATCACGTTAACTTGTCCAGTCGTGGAGGCGAAAGTAAAAAAAGAGGCCGGGGCCCAACCTCACCTGGGCCACTGGCTAGCCTGCTCGACCGACCATTATCAGAACTAACACCAGAGAACATTGCCGAATGGCTAAGTACAGAGAGACAAAATCGGCCTACCGTCACTGCTCATGCCTACCGTCTGTTGCGTGCATTCATCAAATGGGCTAATTACCAGAAAAAATATCAGGGAATAATCGATGGCGATCTTGCACAAGATCATAACGTGAGAAAAATGGTTCCAATATCAGCGAGCAAAGCGGGAGATTGCTTACAAAAAGAACAGCTCAAAAGCTGGTTCAGTGCCGTGCGTAGCCTCAATAATCCCATTGCATCAGCCTATCTCCAAGTGCTTTTGCTCACCGGTGCACGGCGTGAAGAAATTTCCTCACTTCGCTGGTCTGACATAGATTTCAAATGGTCAAGCATGAGAATTAAAGACAAGATCGAAGGCGAGCGAATTATCCCCCTCACTCCCTATGTTTCTGACTTGTTACGCTCACTGATGGAGATCCCCAATCGTGGTACAAACGAGGAGAATTGGGTTTTCAGAAGTAACAGCAAAAGTGGCAAAATTATTGAACCGCGTTCAGCACATAATAGAGCATTAACTCGCGCGGAGTTACCACATATCAGCTTGCACGGATTGCGCCGTAGTTTTGGGACCCTCGCTGAATGGGTCGAAGTACCAACAGGTATTGTTGCGCAGATTATGGGCCATAAGCCTAGCGCTCTTGCTGAAAAGCACTATCGCCGCCGTCCATTAGATTTGCTAAGAAAATGGCATGAAAAAGTTGAATTATGGATCTTAGAAGAAGCAAAAATAAAAAACAACGTTGATAAGCGTTGATTTTATCAAATATCAACAACTTACATAAAATCACATGTGTTGACAGAAATTTTTTTTCAGTTATCTTTTATTACTGCTAACTACATTCACTCACTAAGCAGGAGATTAACTACAGTGACTAACCCAATAACTGTATCAAGAGAAGACCGAAGTGCGGAAATCAGAGCGAGATGGGGTTTACATCCGACTAAAAACAAAAGTTCTAATTTTTGGGAAACAACAATTCAGCGTTTTAATAATAGTAGTACTGACCGAATACTACCTCTTTGGCACCGTGTTTCAAAACTTTTAGTTGCTATTAGGAATGTAGTCAATACTATAACATGCCCTTTTCCACCAAAGGGGAATACTTCCCGCTCACGCCGAAGTTCAACAACGTCATCAAAAAACTCATCATCATCTTCATCGGATGGTAGTAGTAGCGACCCCGATCCCGATAGAGACCCCATATTCACCCCTTTTCATTTCATTCTTTCATCTCTGTTAAAAACAATTATCGTCTTATTTGCCCACATATCAAATGTTGGGGTGATGAAATGAGCGATATCAAACATCAAAAACCCTCTCAGTCACAACTAATTTCTACCCGCGAGTTAGCTAATATTATTGGCTATGAAGTACAAACTATTCGAGCTTGGCTTTGCAAAGACAAACTGCCTAATGGTTTACCGCGACCGAAGAAAATTAAAAACCGACACTATTGGTCACGTAAAGACATTGATAGATACCTATTAACCTTCTCAGTATATAGTAACTAATAGAGGCCTCCCCCGGCTATTCTAAAGAATAGCCGGGTTAGTTAATACAAACCTTCCATTAACAATGGGGGGAGATTAATACTATTTATCACATCTCACATTAACAAAATTCAAGGTCACATATGAAAAAACGCATCACTTTCAGCGTAAACAATAGTTCTACTATTGATGCAATTGACGACTATAGCAATGCAAAAGGATACTCCAGGTCAGAGGTGATATCATTTTTATTAAACGCCACAGTCCCAGCATTGAATAAAATAACATCGCAATATCATATAGCTCAAACTTTGGAGTCAACATTAGGCTGTATTTTTGAAGAGAAGGCCCCGTCAATAGCACGGGGGGAGCCAAAATTAACTTACGAAGAGTTTTTTCATTCCGTCTGGAACACTCACATTCGACACCGGAACGAGGTTATCGACCAGAATTTTTATGCACACAAAATATCTCATGATAAGATGGGGAAGAGTGAAAAAAAATTAATTCATGAAAAGCTCACATACATTATAAAAAGCTTCAATGTAAAAAAAGCAATTTTTATTTACACAGATCGGCGCGTGAACCACAAACATCTAATTGCAGGAGGGTTGTCAAATATCATACTGATAAAGGAAACAGTTTACGATGGTTGTTTTTTTGATTTGAGCAGCATTGTGATTATGCCAATCTTTGAACTTATTACATTTGGAATTGAAGAGGTATTGAAAAGAAATAAAATCCACCATAAACAATCATGCTATTGCTGGATACCAATTTATTACACAAATGATCTAGCGGTAATGGTCCCGGTGATTGCCGAAGGCGATACACCTCAAAAGGCGATGAAAGGAGGAGATGCCATCATTATTAACCCCTTTAACGGTGAAGTAAACCATACTTTCTGATACCAATGTTAAGCATAACCACTTAGTTGCATACATCTCGACAGTATGGAGTTAGTACCTAATAGCTTGATGAGGGTAAAAGATGCCTACTAACAAAGCAAAATCAAAGAAAATTCTAGGAAGGCCTGAAGGAAGTAAATATTACCATTTAATTCAGAGTGAGAAGGCTAAGCATTACTCTCAATCCAAGGTGGCAAAGATCTTAGGAATAAGTATTTCCACGGTAAAAAGACACTGGGATAATGGCATCTTTGGGTGATTATAATTGCAGAGTTGCTTTTTAAGTATTTTACTGCATGGGTAATGGGTTGATAACAAGTTTTATTGTTGGAAAGGTATTATACAACAGTCATTACTATTAATAGTTAATTAATATAACTAACCACAGACATTCAGCTATGTCTGATCATTTTACTGTATACGGCTATCATAAGCCGTAGGGCTAACAACAGGATCGAAGCATGGAATTATATCATGGTTCCCATGGTGAGCATGTGCTCGCCTATAAAAAACATATTGAACGAGTCGTCAATGATGCTATCAGTGAATTCCCCAGAACAATGGCGTTACGTGTTGATGTTCATTATCCACCCATTTTAGACAGAGGTGACACTGTTTGCTGTTTTCCTAATCTAGAGCCTGGTGCTATATCCCGTTTCCGTAATGCGTTAAATGCAATGCTGGAGGCCAATGAGAAAGCCAGAGCAGCTAACGGTAAACGAATTTATCCAAATCGTGTTCGTCATGTTTGGGTAAGGGAGTTTTCCGAAGAGGGGAAATGTCATTTTCATATTGGTCTTTTTTTTAACAAAGATGCTTATTACCATTTAGGTGATTATGAGGCCGAAAGCAATTTAAGGATGATGATTGTAAGAGCATGGTATAGCGCACTGGGATTGGAACTGGATGATTATCCGGGATTGGTTCACTACCCTGAAAATTGTCGTTATATATTAGACGTCAATGATTTTAACTTTGAAGGAGAATACAATAAATTACTGAATCGTCTTGACTACCTGGCTAAACTTGATACAAAAGTATACGGAGATGGCGACCGTAGCTTCGGCTGCAGTCGCTGGTAATTTATTTTTTTACAGAAATGGCCTTTCTTATGGATGGAAAGGCCAAACCCATCAGTTAAAGATGGTTGTTTTACTATAATCCAACGACCTCATCCCCGATATTAGTCAAAATCATTAATTCTTTAATCTCTCGTTGTGCCAACTGTAATTCAAACTGCTCTTGAATTAACATCCACTTCGACCAACTTCCACCGACTACATGCGATAACCGGAGTGCCATAGCTTTCGTCAGTGAAACTGAACCGTTCAACAATTCAACTATCTCTTGCTCGCGACATCCCATGTAAACCGAAAATTTATTCAGTCCTATATTTGATACCGCTAGTATTTCGGCCAGTTTAATGCCGGGATGATCAGGAAGTAAGGTCATGCCGTATTCATCCTGATAAATTCCATAAATAGAACAGCCAGTTTCTCTCAGTTCTCGTAAATTCTTCCCTGCAAACTTCAGCTCGTGTGAAAGCCCGAGAAACTCACCAGTAAATTCATATTCTGCTTCAGGCCTATGGTGGCATTTGATCAATGCAAATGCCGCCCCTACTTTTTCAACTGTTACAGTAACCGACATTGAACCACCTCCGTCAAGATAATCGATGAACGTTTTAGACTGTCCAGCTGTTCGACACCACTTCTGCCTGCTTCAAAATCAGTTCCACGGCGCCCGGCGTTTTGTCCGGCGGATACTTATACTTACGCAGCGTCTGGCGCACCAGAATACGCAATCGGGCACGCACGCTTTCACGCACCTGCCAGTCCACGGTGGTGGACTGCCGCAATTTCAATGTCACTTCGATGGCCAGCTTTCTCAGCGTATCATCGCCCAGTTCACGCACTGCACTTTCATTTTCAGCCAGCGCATCATAGAAGGCGATTTCATCCGGGGTCAGCCCTAACGCATCATCACGCGCCATCGCCTCCTGGAACGCTTTCGCCATCTGGATCAGCTCTTCAATCACCTGCGCGGTCTCAATGGCGCGGTTATTGTATTTGAGCAGCACCGCTTTCAGTCGGTCGGAGTATTTCTTCTGCTGCACCACGTTATTGCCCGAACGGGCATGAATGCCGTCATTGAGCAGTTTTTCCAGCAGTTCCACTGCCAGATTACGCTGCGGCATTTCCCGCACTTCTTCCAAAAACTCATCGGACAGCAAACCTATGTTCGGTTTATCCAGCCCGGCGAGTGCGAAGACATCCTCAACCCCGGTCGCGACAACCGCGTTATCGAGGATCTTGCTCAGAAGAGAGTTTTTTTCTGACTGGCTAAACTTTGCCTTCGGATCGAGCTTGATAAGCCCCACCCTGACCGCCGAAAGAAACGCGAACTCCTCCTGTAAGGGTTTCGCCTCATCCAGCGTATTACACAGTGACCAGGCTTTACTCATCGCCAGCGAAACATCGAGGTAGCGTTTTTTACCGTCATCCAGTCCCAGAATGTAGTTCACGGCATCACGCAAGAAGGCCAGCGGATCGCGGGAGAAGCCCGTGTAATCAAATCCCGGCTTACCCGCCGAACGGGCAAACATCCCATGAATGACATCCATTTTTTCCAGCAGAATCGCAAAGGCTTCCCTGGCATCGACCGTTGTCTGTCCTTTGCCTTTTGAATCGGTATAGGTTTTCAGCGCCTGCTTCAGCTCGTTGGCAATGCCGATATAATCCACCACCAGCCCGCCGGGTTTATCCCGGAACACACGGTTAACGCGGGCAATCGCCTGCATCAAATTATGGCCGCGCATCGGTTTGTCGATATACATGGTGTGACAGCATGGGGCATCAAACCCGGTCAGCCACATATCCCGCACAATCACCAGTTTCAGCGGATCGTTCAGATCTTTAAAGCGGGCTTCCAGGCGTTTTTTGGTCTGTTTGTTGTAAATATGCGATTGCAGGTGATCTTTATCTGACGCCGATCCGGTCATGATGACTTTGATCGCCCCTTGTTCAACGTCTTCACTGTGCCATTCAGGGCGTATCGCCACGATGGCATCGTACAGTTTCACGCAGATCTCGCGGCTCATGGCGACAACCATCGCCTTGCCGTTCATGGCAGTGTTACGTGTTTCAAAATGCTGAACCAGATCGGCGGCGACCTGCTGAATACGTGGCTCTGAACCGACCAGCTTTTCCAGACGGCTCCAGTCACCTTTGGTTTTTTCTTGCTGGCCCGTTTCTTCGTCTTCTACCAGTTCATCGACCTGATCAGAGAGCGTTTCCAGCTCGTCATGGTTCAGATCGAGTTTTGCCAGCCGGGATTCGTAGTAAATCGGCACCGTCGCGCCATCATCAACCGCATCCTGAATATCGTAGATAGAGACATAATCACCGAACACGGCACGGGTATCTTTATCTTCCGAGGCAATCGGCGTACCAGTGAAGCCCATAAACGACGCATTCGGTAGCGCATCGCGCATATGCTTGGCGTAGCCGTATTTATAGGCCCCGGTTTGCCGGTCCAGCGTGGCGCTCAGGCCATATTGGCTGCGGTGCGCTTCATCGGAAATCACCACGATGTTGCTGCGGACGTTAAGTGCCGGATGGCTCTGTTCACTGTCCAGCGGCGCAAACTTCTGCACGGTGGTAAAGATAATGCCGCCGGATTCACGGGCGTTGAGCAGCTCGCGCAGTTCGTCGCGGTCGTTGGCCTGTAACGGCGTTTGCTTGAGTAAATCATGCGCCTGGCAAAACGTGGCGTAGAGCTGCCCGTCAAGATCGTTACGGTCGGTCACCACGACGATGGTCGGATTATTCATCTCTGTTTGTTGCAGCAGCTTTCCGGCGTAACAGCACATGGAGATACTTTTGCCGGAGCCCTGGGTATGCCACACCACGCCCGCTTTTTTACTGCCGGGGGTAATGTTGCTGCGCAGCGGAAGATGTTTACCGGTAGAGGCCACAATCGTTGCCGCAACCGCTTCACGCACCGCGTGGAACTGATGGTAAGCGGCAATCTTTTTGATAAGCCGTTTGCCATCGTTTTCAAACAGCACAAAGAAACGAATGTAATCGAGCAGCAGTTCGCTATTAAAGAAGCCCTGCACTACCGTTTTAAGCTGCCAGTGAAACTGCGGTTTATCATCTTCGTTCGCCACCGTTTTCCACGGCAGAAAACGCTCTTCATCAGCGGTCAGAGAGCCGATACGCGCATTTTGCCCGTCGCTCACTACCAGCGCTTCGTTACAGATAAACAGGTCGCTGAGTTCGTTTTTATAGGTCTGCAGCTGGTTAAACGCAGCCCAGATATCGGCATTGGCATCAATCGGGCTTTTCAGCTCAATCACCGCCACCGGCAGGCCGTTGATATAGCAGATAATATCCGGACGACGAACCTGTTTTATCCCCTGAATAGCCACCTGATTTACGACCATAAAGCGGTTATTGCCGGGATGGTTGAAATCCATCAGCAGGGCTTTATCGTGAACCGTTTTGTCTTCACGCTTGTACTCAACGGGTACGCCGTCGAGCAACAGGTGATGGAATGCTTTGTTGCTGACGACCAGATCCGGGCTTTCGGGGCGGGTAATACGGAGTATCACCTCTTCCAGCACGGAAACAGGGAGATGGGGGTTGATGGTTTGCAGCTGCTCCAGCATCACCGGGCGCAGAAACACATCATGAAATGAAGCACGCAGCGGGTTGTCGCCATCCGGCGCGATATCTGGCCCGTGCAGCACTTCCCAGTCCTGTTCAGCAAACCATTTCAGGCATTGCTGCTCTAAATCGTCTTCGCTCAGCATTACTCTTCCTCTCCCTCGGTGATCATACCGGTCTGTTTCAGCTCAATCGCCAGTTCCAGCAGGCTCGGGCGGATCGCTTTTTCCAGACGGTTCATGCTATCCATCATCCAGTCGATAATGACAGGCCAGATCTCTTTATTGCCGCCGTCAAACGTCTTTGAACAGACGATCTGGCAGCTTTTTCGCTCTGGCAGCAACCGCCAGTCGAGCGGCTCGCCAAACAGCGATTCAATGTGCGTTTTACGTTCCTGAAGGCGTTCAAATAACCAGGTGTTTTCCAGCGCATCTCCGCGCGAAATATTGAGCTGCACGCGAGCGTCTTTCTGGGAAAAGATAAGCTCAAACGGCACGCCGCTAACGCCCGACCCGGCAGCCAGCCAGTGATCGGTTGAGGGAGCGCGGTTGTTAAACAGTGAACAGGGGCTGGTGCGGAATTTTTCCAGCGCCATCGTCCAGAACTCGCGGCGCAGATAGTGACGCTGCTGCAGTTCGCTACTGCTGGAGGTGGACTGCTCTTCCGCCTCTTTTTGCGCCATGCCAATCATGTACGACTCCGCTTCCGGGGTTGGGATAACCTGGCGGATATCGACAAACACGTCTTCACCAAAACGGTAGGGGGTCACTTTGAAGCACTGGGCGCGGATACCAAACTGCATCAACCACAGCGCGGTATTGGTGACCTCTTTGCGGAAATTGGCCGCAACCATGATGACGCGCTGGGTGCCTTTGCGGTTGAGCACCCCTTCTTTCAGGCTTTCCCAGCCCATAAATTCGGCGATGACCTCTGCCGCCTGGCGGTTCTCGTTGGGCTCATACTGATCCAGATAAAGCTGGAAGATCTCCACCACGCTCTCCTGACGCAGGTTGGCGCAGTAGCCGGCATATTGATCCTACCCACGTAATATGGACACAGGCCTAAGCGAGGTTCTGGTTTTCAAATTGTT
>NZ_JBMKIF010000058.1:6687-15010 GCF_049238025.1 Enterobacter cloacae complex sp. IR5458 | reverse complement strand
TCAGCATAGTACCGGGAAGGAGGGAGTGACCATCTCATTAATTATCCCACGCTAAGACTATATTTTGTACAGCAGTGGAGAAGGATGAGAGACCAGCAGTTCATTAACAGGGACTCCTTTTTGCTTAAGCGGCTCAATGGTTCTTTCTATATAAACCGTATTCCAGAGTGTTATCGCCGCCGTATGTAGTGTCAGCGCCGGTGGCGTGGTAACGCTGATCCTCCCACCCCCAGATCCCTGATTTCATTCAGCCGGTGCATGAAGGATGCTCGCCCAAGGGCCTCACCCTTATTCAGCCCCGCCTGTATGCATCGGCCTAAGCCTTTATCGCAAAATCAGTCCAGCATAAACAGCGTCCGATCTCTGCAGAAAATCGCCCTCTGCGCTACGAGTTTGAACGCATTTACTCTGTTTATAGGTAACATTCGCTCCACGATATAATGATATCGGCAACGTATTCAGCATCCTGAGCATGAGTCAGAAGGTGATCCGCCTTACCCAACGAAATGAAACTCTTGGGATGCTTTGCTGCTTTGAATATTTTTTCGGCCTGCTCAATTAACACAGTATCATCTTCAGTCGCATGAAAAATAAGCAGAGGCTTGTTCATGGCGAACACCTTATGAGCGATTTTGTGTTCCTGAATATTGTCCAGCATCTGTTTCTTTAAGGTAAATACCCGCCCGGCCAGCTCAACGGGATAGGCTCCATGCTGGTTAATGTTTTCAACATCATCCTTAAAAAGACGTTTTACGTGTGTCAGTTCTCCGGGTGATCCTATGGTGACAACGGCCTTTGCCTCAGGAACTTCGCCGGCAATAGACAGAATGGCCGATCCCCCCAGGCTATGGCCGATGAGCAAAGAAGGCGCTTCGTACTGTCGGCGGAGATAATCTACCGCGCAAAGCAGGTCCGAAATATTGGATGAGAAGTTGGTGTTGGAAAAATCCCCTTCGCTGTTTCCCAGACCAGTAAAATCAAACCGGAGAACGGCGATAGCATTCTCTGTCAGTTTCCGCGCAATACGCGCCGCGCCTTTGAGGTCTTTGCCACACGTAAAACAATGAGCTAACAGCGCAAACGCTTTAGGATTTTCAGGAAGTTCAAGCAATCCGGCCAGTTCTTCACCAGCCGCATTTTTGAACGTAAATTTTAGTTTTTTCATAGGATATTCCAGGTCTTAAACTGATTTCATATGTTTGATCGCAGGGAAAAATAATCTTCTGCTCTGCATCTGGCATTACGCGTTTTCCTTCCTCTACTGGGGATGTGAAACAGAATTCATTCCGAATGCCTGTCCTCACCTTCCAGTTTGAAAGCTGATTATTGCTTCCTGTTCGGTGATCACTTACGCTATGCTACCAACTAGATGGTAGTTTACAAGAATTTTATGAGGTCTCACTGAATGGCCAATTGCGCGCTCATTCTTAAAATATCCCTGGCAATGCTGGCGTTTGCTGCAAACTCTATTCTGTGCCGTCTGGCCCTGCAGGGAGGCCACATTGATCCCCTTTCATTCAGCAGCCTCAGGCTGGCCAGTGGTGCACTCGTCCTGTCACCTTTCTTGTTTTATCACGCAAAAACTACATTATCGCTGTGGCGTCCGCTGAGCGGATTTTACCTCATGGTGTACGCAGTGCTCTTCTCTGTCGCCTATATCCATCTCGATACCGGGGCAGGTGCGCTGTTACTTTTTGGTGCCGTACAGTTTGCGATGGTGATCCACGGATTATTTAAAGGGGAATCACTCTCCGTTATGCGGGCTTGCGGTTTAGTTATTGCTCTGGCAGGAATTGCTGCCCTGCTGTTACCCGGGGCGAAGGCACCGCCGCTTTACAGTGCACTTATGATGATCGTTGCCGGATTAGCCTGGGCCGCCTATTCCGTCAGGGGGAGGGCGGGCCAGGCGGCCGGGGCTTCAACGGCGGCAAATTTTGTACTCGCCACGCCGATGGCTCTCGCTCTTTCGTTGCTGTTTATGAAGCAGGGTCACTATGATGCTGCGGGCATTGCTTTGTCATTGCTGTCCGGTGCCGCCGCCTCAGCCGGTGCATATGTATTGTGGTATACCCTTTTACCCTCTCTCGGCTCTATCACCGCCAGTACCCTTCAGCTCAGCGTTCCCTGTCTGGCAATGCTAGGGGGTGTGGTATTCCTGGATGAATCACTGACGGTCAGAACGATATTTTCTGCCCTGGCGGTGCTGACTGGCATTGTGATGGTGACACGCGAGAAATCCCCCCGTCAGTCGATGACAAAGGCGAGAGAACCTTAATAACGCAATTAATTCATGCAGTTGTGATGATTCTCTTATGTTAATCACACGAGCCAGTTTTCCCGCTCCGGCATCAGACTGACAGTAATACTGAGGTCGACGTTTCTGACTACACCTAAGGCAGGTTTATGAAATGAAATATGATTTTGATGAGTACGTAAGCAGAGAGAAAACAGACAGTCTCACCGTGGACGGCTGGCGGGAATACCTGTTTTCGGGACAGTCCGAATTTGCAATGCGGTATCCGGCAGAAGGGCTAATTGTAACGGCTCGCAATCGAAATCCTTCGGGCTCGCAATCAGCGCAATTTTCGGCTCAGATTAAGTGACAATGAAAATCCTCACAGGCTCACATTAAGTGATAATGAGCTCGCGTTTATCTTTTCCGGCTCGCCATTCATTGCCTCGGGCTCACAATAAATGCAAATGAAAATTCTCCCATTGCGTCACCAGTAGATAATTTATTGCTTCTTATGCTGGCGAAACAGGGCTGTCAAGACCCTTTCAATCATCTCTTTCACCACCTCAGATTTCGGACGCTCCAGCGCCGTCAACGCCAACCCTTTTTCCAGTGTGATAATAAAACAGGCAAACGCTTCAGGAGCAAGGTAAGCAGGCAGCTCTCCACATTGCTGCGCCTCTCGCGCTTCGTTTTCCAGCCACTGGGTAAATGCCTGCCTTTCATCGCGTAATTGTGCGGCAAGGCCTCCTTCATCAATCTGGAAAGCCAGTGCGGAAAAGGTCATGGCGCACCCCAACGGTTTACCGTCACAACTGAACAACGTAAAGGCGTCATGAAGAAAATGACGCATCCGTTGTTCGAAAGTTTGTGTTTGATCCTGCAGACACTGTTCCAGCCCCCCCAACCAGTGCTGGCGGTAATACATAAGCGCCGCCGCATACATCCCCTCTTTGTTACCGAAGGCCAGATACAGCGATGGAGGTTTCATTCCGGTTACATGGGTCAGGTCTGCTATCGAGGTTGAGGCATATCCCTTTTGCGCAAAAACCTGAAATAACGCCTCCGCCAGCTTATCTGATGAGATGAGTTTTGGCCTGCCAGTTTTTTTCTTTTCAATCATGGAGATAGCCTTATCTTTTAACTTAATCATTATGTTCATAGTATCATGTTTTATAGTTATCGCTAAAAAACAATTGCATCACTGAAATATTTACCTTATATTTTTTATTGATCACTACAAAATACGAACGGGATAGGCGTATGAGAAAGTTCATTATTGCTGCAATATTGAGTCTGAGCATCCTGCCCGTGCTGACACAGGCATCAACCGAAATCAACAATTCTCACCAGTGCGAATTGCTTCGCCTTGGGAGCATCAGTGTTTCAGGTGGCACGATTGATGAGTTGACTAGCAAGCTTGCAGCAAAAGCAGAAAAATCAGGCGCCGATTATTTCCGCATCACTTATTTAAATACCAATGCCCATGGATATGCCACTGCAACGCTATACGACAATGCAGGCGCTTAGCTGCAACATAAATTTGACAAGTTAATCTGTTACATAAGGGATGTGTGGCTACAGAACCCTTATGGCTTTTTACATACGCAAAGGAAAATATTATGAAAACAAACATTAAAGCGCTGTTTTTTGCTTCGCACCTGGCTTTATTTGGCGTGGGTTTCGGTGTCGGTATCTATGTACTGCCTATCCTCACCGCTGAGAAAAACTCCAGTGCTGATGAAATTAAGGAAGTTAAAAATAATGCCCGCTACACGGGGGCATTTTTTAAAAACCAAAAAGGGAGTAATGCTGTTCACTGGGTTGATGGAAAGCTGTATGTCTCCGATCAAGAAATCGCATTTGAAGGTAGCATTGCTCCAGGTCCGGATTACAAGATCTATCTGACCAAAACCCAGGCTGATGATCGTAATTCATTTTTAAAAATAAAAGAAGAATCATTATATATAGGTGATTTGAAAAACTACGGCAACTTCAAAAAGAACCTGCCAAATGGTGTCAATATTGATGAATACACCACTGTGCAAATCTGGTGCGAAAAATTCGAGCAATTTATTGGTTCAGCCCAATACAGGTAGTGGGGTAAAACACGGGTTACTGGAGTTATTTTCGCAAACAGATCATGACGCTCTCTGTGTGACTGGCGCAATGATCACCGGATACGCTCGCAATTAAGGCTATCGGACCTTAAGACTCTGTCAAAATAGATAAACTGGAATATCCATTTACCCATATGGGGTCGTCTGGCGTACTGCAATTCAGTCAGCAAATCTCATGGAGTAAAATCGTATTTTATGGGTGCACCCAAAGCATACAGTTTGGTGAGACAGTTTTTCTGTCTCATTTGGATTGTTTTTGTCTCATCTGCATGTTACGTTTTCCTCATCTAGAGTCTAACGAGACATTTTTCATAACAATGGCTTTTTACGGTTATGCCCGGGTTTCAACCAACGACCAGGATCTGGATTTGCAAATACAGACGCTTCGCGCCGCTGGCTGCGAAATCATCCGTTCAGAAAAAGCGAGCGGGACCAGCCGCGATGGACGAACTGAGCTGCAACTGTTGCTGGATTTTCTGCGTAAGGGAGACACGCTGATTGTCACGCGAGTCGATCGCCTGGCCCGTAGCATTAAAGATTTGCAGGATATCGTGTATGCCCTGAATCAGCAGGGCATTACCCTCAAGGCAACAGAACAACCTGTGGATACGCGCACCGCAGCAGGTAAGGCGTTTCTGGATATGCTGGGTGTCTTCGCTGAGTTTGAAACCAACCTGCGCCGTGAACGCCAGTTGGAAGGTATCGCTGCCGCAAAAGCCCGCGGGGTTTATCAGGGGCGCAAACCGCGCATCGATCCTGTTGAGGTCCGTCGGTTGTACGTTGAAGAGAAAATGGGCGCAACGGCGATTTCTCGCCAACTGGGGATCGGTCGAGCCTCGGTCTATCGTGTGCTGGACCGCGATGAGCAGCCGGCGTAAGGCCATTCCAACCGATTCTTTGTTGCAACTGCGACAACGGCTTGACCGTCTGCCACCAAAAAGTCCGGAACGCGCGGCCCAGATCACCGCGATGGCGCTACTCTATTGCATTTCCGTCACCACCGTCTATCGTACACTCCGTGCCTTCCAGAAACCTCACATTGCACACCGGCGTGATCACGGGAAACCCCGGATACTGCCGCCGTCCGAACTCGAATATTATTGTGAACTGATCGCTGCATTGAAATTACGTACCACCAATAAAGCCGGTCGTCATCTGTCCACGACGCGTGCCATTCAGTTGCTCGAAGAACATGGTGTGGAAACGACTCAGGGGCTGGTTAAACTTCCAAAGGGGTTGTTGCGCAGGCCAACGGTTAACCGCTATTTGTCCCTGTTCCGACTCGATCACTCACGTCTGTTACGGGAGCCACCGGCAGCGCGGTTCCAGGCTGAGTGCAGTAATGACTGCTGGCAGTTCGATATGTCGCCCTCTGATCTCAAATATATCGAATGTCCTGAGTGGATTGATCCGGCCCGTGGACAACCTACCCTGATGTTATTCAGCGTGGTGGACGATCGCAGCGGGGTTAATTACCAGGAATACCGCTGTGTGTATGGCGAAGATGCGGAGTCTGCCTTGCGTTTTCTGTTTAATGCCATGGCGCCTAAAAGTCATCCGGAGATGTCTCTCCAGGGGCGACCGAAAATGCTGTACCTCGATAATGGCCCGGTGGCGAAAAGCCATGTCTTCCAGAATGTGATGCAGGCGCTGCAGATTGACTGGCAGACACATATGCCGGCAGGCAAGGATGGCACCCGCACCACAGCCCGGTCAAAAGGCAAGGTTGAGCGCCCGTTCCGTTCCGTCAAAGAAGCCCACGAAACGCTGTATCATTTTCATAAGCCGGAGACTGAACAGCAGGCGAATGAATGGCTCTGGAACTACCTGATACGCTATAACGCACAACGACATCGCAGCGAAAAGCATTCCCGTGAGGAAGATTGGCTGATGCATTTGCCACCAAAGGGAGTGCAGGACATGTGCACCTGGGAACAGTACTGTCGCTTTGCCCGGGAGCCGGAGTCTCGCAAGGTGGGTATCGATGCCCGCATAACGATTGACGGGACAGCTTACGAAGTCGAACCCGACATGGCGGGTGAAACTGTTATCCTGCTGTGGGGCCTCTTTGATGACGAAATGTTCGTGGAGTTTGACGGTGAAAAGTGGGGGCCTTATTTTCCTGTTTCCGGCCCGATACCTCTGCACCGCTATCGGGCATTCAAACGCGGAAAAGCAGCGGTGCGGGCAGACCGTATCCAGTCATTGGCTCGGCAACTGAACTTACCTATCAGCGCCCTGTCCGGTTGTGACCTCAAACTGGTGGCCGATAGCGTTCAGAGCACGCGGGTGTTGCCACATCAACCCTTCGAGTCCACAGCGTTTGAATACTGTTTTCCTACCCCGGTGGCAGCGAAGCTGGCTATTGCGGCTGATCTGGCCACACCGCTGGCGAAATTATCGGATGAAGACAAGGCGTTTATCGACCAAGTACTGACAGACACGCTGATCCGCAGTGAGGTATTTGCCCGGGTCAGGGAGTATTTCCGCAACACCCAATCAGGAGAGGATCATGCGGGTTGAGGTAATGGAACATTATGGACTGGCGCAACCAATCGATCAGGCCGGTTACTATGAGACGGCTCACCATAAGCAGCTTATCAAGGATATCCGCGGTGCTATCCACGAAGGCCGGTTAATTGCCGTTTGTGGTGTGGTTGGCAGCGGCAAGACAGTCACTCTGCGGCGTTTGCAGCAGCGTCTCAGGGAGGAAAATAAAATTACCGTAGCTCGCTCCCTGTCGATTGAAAAGCACAATATTAAACTGGCCACGCTCATCAACGCGCTCTTTTACGATTTGACGCAGGATAAACAGGTTCAGATCCCCAAACAGGGCGAACGACGCGAGCGTGAGTTACAGGAACTGGTCAAAAAAGGAAAGCGGCCAGTGGCATTGTTTGTTGATGAAGCGCATGACCTGAACGGGCATACACTGATCGGACTCAAAAGGCTGATGGAAGTTGTGGAGGACGGTGGCGGCCGGCTGTCGGTTGTTCTGGCCGGTCACCCCAAACTGCGCAATGACCTGCGACGCCCGACTATGGAGGAGATCGGTTATCGCACGGATATCTTTACGCTGGATGGGATCACCGGTAGCCAACGGGAATATATTCAGTGGCTACTGAAAACCAGTATGGGGAAAGGCAAGCCGGAAGACATTCTGACCGCCGACGCCCTCGACCTGCTGGCGATGAAACTACGTACCCCACTTCAGGTTCAACTACATCTGACGCTGGCCCTGGAGGCCGGTTATCAGACGGGAGAAAAGCCGATAACCGCCGCCCTGGTTGAATCGGTACTTTCCCGCCAGCTTGACGATTTGGAGCCGACATTAACGCGTCATGGTTATCGACTGAAAGACATGGTGGAGCAGTTTGATGCCAAACCGGCAGAAATCAGGGCCATGTTCAACCATCAGCTCGACCCTGCTCGAACAGCAGAACTGCGGGACAGGATGCTGGCGGTGGGGCTCCCGATATGACGAATTTCATTTGCAGTTATTGTGAGCCGAAGGAAATGGAATGCGAGCCGAAAAAGATAAACGCGAGCTCATTGTCACTTAATGTGAGCCCGGGAGGATTTTCATTGTCACTTAATCTGAGCCGAAAATTGCGCTGATTGCGAGCCCGGGGGATTTCGATTGCGAGCCGTTACAGCTAATCAACCTCTGGGTTGCTGACATGGCTTTTGCCACACCAGAGCCGATTCTTCAGGCCATCAGAGACCGTCTGGATAGAAAAATACTCGGCTACACTAAAATCTACGACGAAGAATACTATGAGATCTTTGGCAGCTGGTGTGAGCGACAATATGGTCACCGTTTCAAAACGGAAGACATTGTGCTGTCTCCGGGCATTATTCCCGCGCTGAACCGTCTCGTCCCGCTTCTGACCGACATGGATGACAGTATTCTTATTATGACGCCTTCATATGGCCCGTTTAAAAAGGCGGGTGAATACAGTCAGCGTCG
>NZ_JBMKIF010000058.1:0-6677 GCF_049238025.1 Enterobacter cloacae complex sp. IR5458 | reverse complement strand
AGCTCCATCAGCAAAAGGGGATGATAAGTTTATCACCACCGACTATTTGCAACAGTGCCTCTTTGGCAGCTGGTGTGAGCGACAATATGGTCACCGTTTCAAAACGGAAGACATTGTGCTGTCTCCGGGCATTATTCCCGCGCTGAACCGTCTCGTCCCGCTTCTGACCGACATGGATGACAGTATTCTTATTATGACGCCTTCATATGGCCCGTTTAAAAAGGCGGGTGAATACAGTCAGCGTCACGTGGTGTACTCGGCGTTAAAAAAATCAGCAGGCGGCTGGGAACCTGACTGGGAAGACTTTGCACGCAAAGCCAGTCAGGCCGATTTACGTGTGAAAATTCTTTTCCTGTGTAATCCGCATAACCCGACCGGACGAGTCTGGCGGCCTGATGAACTTAAGCGGATTATTGAAATTTGCCTGGCCAATGACATCTGGGTGATATCTGACGAAATTCACTGCGACCTGTCCCGAAGCGGTATCGGTCATACACCGGCCGCCTCTCTTTTCCCTGATTCTACACGCATTATTACCTGCATGTCCTCGAGTAAAACATTCAATCTGGCCGGGAATTTGTTGGCAAATATCATTATTCCGGATCCCGGTGTCAGAAGCGAGTGGCGTCTCAGACACGACGAGTTCATCTCTCCACTGAGCCTGGCAGCAAACAAAGCGGCGTGGAGTGAATGTGATGACTGGCTTGTCCATCTGAGGGAATATATTGACGGCAATTTCCAGTACCTGCACGACTATCTCAAAAGCTATTTACCCGAAACCAGGTTCTCGATCCCCGAAGGGACATATCTGGCCTGGATAGATATTAGCCGCTACCTGCCCGACACCGCAGGTGAGGATTTATCGCTGTATTTTGCCCGGGAGTCAGGGGTCCTTCTTGAAGGGGGCTTGCTGTTTGTCGACAATGGGGACGGATATATCCGGTTAAATCTGGCCTGCCCACGGAGTATGCTGACAGCAGGGATGAAAAGAATTTCACAGGTACTGCGGATACCGGCTCCTCATCGTGTATAACCCCTTTCTCTCTGGCCGTTTTGTCCTGTCAGGATGTCGTCAGAACCCGGCATAACACCCTGTGCCGGGAACACAAAAGGCACGGATGAACAGGTCGTGAATATTCTTAGTGAAGCCTGCTGATGACATGTCTGGCGACAAAAAAATGCCGCCCTTAAGGGGCGGCTTATGCCAGCGTCACGGGGTTATCGTCTGACCGCCATGATGCCCGCATCGACATCCCAGATAGCGCCCGTCACCCATGAGGTTTTGTCAGACAACAGGAAGAGAATAGTGTTTGCCACATCTTCGGCAGTTCCGACGCGTCCCAGCGGGTGGAAATCGTTCAGCGACTTCATAGCATCTGCGATATCCGCTTTGTCCATGAAGCCTTCGTATATCGGCGTATGAACAATCCCGGGAGACACCGCGTTGACACGAATACCCGCGCTGGCCAGCTCAATCGCCAGATTACGCGTCAGGGCATGCAGACCCGCTTTTGCCATTGAATAGGCCGAGGCCGGCGAGTCACCCAGTGCAGCCTGAGCACCAATCGAACCGACGTTGACGATAGACCCTTCGAGCTTCGCGGCGAGCATGTTCTTCACGACATCCTGTGTAATAAAGAACGTGGCTCGGTTCAGCGAAAGATACATGTCATAATCGGCAAAGCTGTGCTCGGTAAATCCTTTGGGCATGAAGATACCGGCGGCATTCACCATCAGGCTGATATCGCGATGGTGAGCATTAATTTCCTGACGGATAGTTTCCATACCTTCTTCGGTCATCAGGTTCGCCGCGATGACCGCAACCGGTCCCAGAGGGCTCAGTTCTTTTTGCACCGCTTCGGCTTTGTCTTTTTTATTCCCGGTCAGCACGACACTGCCGCCCGCTTCCAGTACCATGCGTGCCACGGCCAGGCCCATGCCGCTGGTACCGCCGACGACGAGCAGTTTTTTACCTTTGAAAAAAGTGTTCATTTTCTGACTCCATTACTGGTGGGTAAGACGTTGCCGGCAGCGTGAAACTGCCGGCGGTTGACGGATTAAATACTGCAGCCATCCGTTCCGCAGGTCTGACCCGCAGTGGCTGAAAATTCGGTTTGCTGTTCATCCCAGACCTGACGCAGGGCATTCAAAAAGTTATCTGCTGCCTGAGCCCCGCTGATGGCATATTTTTCGTTCATCACAAAAACCGGAACGCCGCTGAGGCCAATAGACTGTGCGTGGGCTTCATCGTCGGAAACGGTGGCGCGAAAATCGTCATTTTCCAGGGCGGCTTCAGCGTCAGCTTTCGGCATACCGGCTTCTACGGCCATGGCAACGAGCTGCTGACGGTCAAAGAGAGAGCGACCTTCGGTGATACTGCCATGATAAAAACGTTCTTCCACCGTGTCCGCAATTCCGGCCTTACGCGCGGCAACCAGCAGGGTGTGTGCATCTTCTGTATCACCAAACATCATGCCGTCGAAGTTGTAGATCAGACCTTCAGATTTACCGGCGGTGCCCACCTGATTCATCATCAGCTCCGCTGAATGCTGACTGCCCAGCTTTTTAACGATGGCATCCTTAAAAGGCATCGCGGGAGTACCACCGGCCAGACGGTAGCTGTGATGGCGGATCACCACCTGGTCGCGAAATTCAAAGCGATTCAGACCCTGTTCAAATCTTTTTTTAGCAATCCAGCACCACGGGCAGACCAAATCTGACCAGATATCGATGGTAAGGGTGGGTTTCAGCGTTTGCATAATGATTCCTCAAAGACGTTGGGCGGTCGGATCTCACTTATCAGAGAACCGCGACCGTATGGGATTTATTGCGCCTGCCAGACCGGGTAATCGGTATAGCCTTTTTCCGGGGAACCACTGACGCCGTAGTAGGTGGCGCGGTCACTTTCTGCCAGTGGCCAGCCGTTTTGCATTCTTTCAACCAGATCCGGGTTAGCGATGTAGGGCACACCAAATGCCACCAGATCCAGCTCATCATCTTCCAGAGCCTGCTCTGCGATATCACGGGTAAAACCGCCGGCAGCGATGATGGTGCCTTTAAACGTGTTGCGAAAACGGCGGCGGAAGCCTTCCGGAAGTGGCGCTTTGGTGTACACCGGCTGATAGTAAAGGTGTACGTAGGCCAGTTCCCGCTGACCGAGCGCGTCGGTGATGGCTGACCAGGTTTGCTCTTCACCTTCATACGGCGCGAGGTCATAAATGCGGCCGAACGGTGACAGGCGCACGGCAACGTGGCTGTTACCCACGGCTTCCGCCACGGCGTCAATGGTCTCCAGCAGGAAACGCTGACGATTTTCCACCGAGCCGCCGTATTCGTCGGTGCGGGTGTTCAGTTCGCTACTGAGGAACTGGTCAAAGATGAATCCGTTTGCCGCCATGATTTCCACGCCGTCAAAGCCGGCTTCCATCGCCAGGCGTGCGGAGTGCACGAAGTCTGCAGTGATGCGTTTAACTTCATGCGTTTCCAGCGCGCGTGGCTGGCTTGGTACAACCGGGCCCGGTTCTCCGGATTCGGTCAGCGCAAAAACGGTGGTATTGACCGCCTGAACGGTGCCCGCTGAAACCGGCGCTATGTGGCCTGGCTGAAGAGAGACGTGAGACATACGGCCGACGTGCCAGAGCTGCGCGAAAATACGGCCACCTTTGGCGTGAACCGCTTGTGTCACCTTACGCCAGCCCTGGACGTGTTCGTCGTTGTAGATACCAGGGGTATAAAGGTAACCCCGGCCTTCTTCTGAAACCGGCATCCCTTCGGTGATGAGCAGGCCAGCAGAAGCACGCTGTGCATAGTACAAAGCCACGACCTCATCCGGCACGTCATTCATGGTGCGGGTGCGGGTCATCGGTGCCATGACTACACGGTTTTTTAACGCCAGGCCAGACAGATTGTAGGGGGTGAAAAGCTTACTCATCGTATACCTCACAAAAAACAAAAAGGAGTATCCCGGCAGGGATTTGCACAGCCCGGCAGTATCATCGACTGGACGTCGCGCACTGGAGTTGCATAAACATCTGATGGGTGGCAATATACCAACCATCTAGTAGGTAGGTCAATGGCTGTGTCGTATTTTTTTGTCATAACGCAGCCATTTCTGAATTGTCACTCATTTTGCGAGGTCATCACCATGCGTACATTAACAGCTTATAACGAAGATAATTTCCGCCAGATAGAGCAGTACAACGGAATATCGGTGGTACGTTTCTCTGCACCCTGGTGTCCGCCCTGTCAGGCCAGCGAAGAAATGTTCAGTCAGTTTGCAGACCGGCTCGATAGAGATATTCAGGTGGGGAAAGTCAATGTAGATCAGGCGCCGGTGCTGACAACCAAATACGAGATCTGGGGGCTGCCGTCTGTGCTGATATTTCATGAAGGGCAATTAGTTAAACGCATACCGGGTGTGAAACCTGCATCGGTATATGCTCAGGCTATTGCGGACATAAAAAAAGGGCAGTAATGCCCTTTTAACGTGGAATTTATTAATGCTTAACCGCGTGCCTGACCGACGGCATCCAGAGTGCGGGCTGAATGAATGACCGCCGCGCCAGCGTTGAGGTTAATCGCCACGCCCAGCGCTTCAGCAATTTCAGCGTCGGTTGCACCGGCTTTCACAGCGGCGTCGGCGTGAAAAGCAATACAGCCGTCGCAGCGGGTTGTGACTGCGCACGCCAGGGCAATGAGTTCACGCACTTTTGCGCCCAAAAGGTCAGTTTTGTTACCTGCGTTGCCCAGGGCAACCACGCCTTTCATGGTCTCGGGGGTCAGTTTGCCCAACTCGCCTAAACGTTGCATTAACTCTGAGCGATAGTTGTTCCAGTCCAGCATAGTGTCATTCTCCTGAATGAGGGGTATTAAGAAGCAGTTTTATATACTTAAGGCTGTTGGCGAAGACTTCGGGTCTGGCCGTTGCATGCGCCACTACGCTTGAGCCTTCACAGACATTAATGATCATCAAAGCAATATCTGATGGTTCGGCATGGGATGAAAACTCACCTGACTCCATGCCCGCCCTGACGACTTTTGTGAGCCACTCGATTTGCATATCGAAATAAAGTGATGTCTGTACAGTAATTGCCTGAGGCAGATTGGCGGTCTCTGCTGACAACGCACAACACAGTGGCAGTAGCGAAGCTTTATGGCTTTGCGCGAAGATATCGATGTAAGCCGCAATTCTTCTCTCCGCGCTTTTCTCAGTCGCCTCTATCTGCTCAAATACGCGTTGTGTATCAGAGAACGCCTGTATTACCACCTGCTCACCCAGAATATCTTTGGTCGGGAAATGGTGATGAATACTGGCCTTGGTGATACCCACTATTTTTGATAAATCAGCATAGCTGAATACTGAATACCCTTTTTCGCGCATCAGGTGTTCTGCTTCGCTGAGCAGCCGTTCCCGTGTCATGGTTGTCATAATTACTCCATATAATCTACTAGTTGATAGATTATATTGTTGCTATTTTTCCGTAGCAAGTTGTATCACTGACTCAGTATCGTGCAGAGCTGAACGTCACTGCCATCCTGCATTCTGAATGGCAGCATTACATCTCTGACATCACGCCAGGCGTGTAATCATTTCAACCGGATTAGCCAGAGTATCGTGGATTGGCGAATTCTTTTGCATTTCGCTGACCAGCGCTTCTAACTCCTCGCGACTGGCGGTCTTGCTCGTAAGGTGAACATCGACGCGAATAGATTTCGCACCTTTACGCACGTTGCTGTCCAGCCCAAGGAAGCCGTTGAGGTTGATATCGAAATTAAGATCCAGCTCGATACCGTCCAGGTCGATCCCTTTTTCAGCAGCCATCATGGTAAGGGTGGCGGTATAACAGCCAGCCAGCGCCTGCATGATGTATTCAGTCGGGCTCATGCCGGTATCGGTGCCGAGTAAACCTGCGGGTTCATCACCGATATTAGAAAATTTCCCCACACGGCTGGTATCGATAACGCCGTTCTGGATTGTGGCGCCGGTCTCTGTGCGAACGGTTAATCCGCCGCTGGAACGGGCTTTCATCTGGAAAGTCAGGTTACCCAGGCCAGGCTGGCTGCGAACTGCTTCACGGGTATTGTGGATCGCAGCTGCGTCTGCAGAAGGTTTAACGGTAGTAGACATAATGGCTCCTGTAATTTCTTGATAAAAGGTATAGCTGGTGTAACCAGCACCAATCATCTAGTTGGTAGATTAGTGTCGCGAACCTCTTTTGTCTACTCTTTTATAAAAAATAGGGGGAAAAGAACCCAGCAGGCTGTTTTATTTCATAATAACCATTTGATTTTTTTATAATCTTCCCAGCCGCTCACTCTTGCAGCAATCCAGCCTTTACCCGAAGGATAGTCTGGCGGGTGGTATTAAATTCCCGGGCAATAGCACTGATACTGATGCCAGCATTTAGGCGCTCTGTCACTGTTTGCTTTTGTTCCTCGCTCAGGATGGGGGGGCGACCGAAGCGTTTTCCAGCCGCTTTTGCCCTCGCAATACCTGAATACGTTCGCTCAAGCAGCAAATCCCGCTCAAACTCCGCTACAGCAGAAATTACCTGCATAGTCATTTTTCCGGCCGGACTGGTCAAGTCAACGCCTCCGAGTGCGAGACAATGAACGCGAATATCTAAAGCCGCCAGTTGCTCTACTGTTTTTCGGATATCCATCGCATTACGACCCAG
>NZ_JBMKIF010000057.1:0-17192 GCF_049238025.1 Enterobacter cloacae complex sp. IR5458 | reverse complement strand
GAAAACACAACCCGCTACGGGGGAGACTTACCCGAAATCTGATTTATTCAACAAAGCCCTTTGAAGGATATACCAGGCAGCTCCTCAGCAGCATCAAAATATTTAAATCACTCTTTAATTAGTAAACCACTGCTGATTAACTTCTTTTATGTTTCACAGAAATTATTCGTTTTGTTTCTGTTCGTTATACTGCTCAAACCAGAAGACGACCGGTTTTTCTACAATATGAAGCAACCCAAAACGTTCTGCGGTACGGAAATTCACGCTATATGCGCGAGCCCGTTCAACCTGTTTGGTAATTTCTTTTCTCATTCCTTCAACACTAAAAGCTCCTTTAAAAAGGTTGCAGGGGGCGCATGATGGAAATAAGTTTTCTATAGCATGCAGTTCAGGGTGCATAACCTTACCCGTACTTCGGGCAACATGAGTTACGCCGCTGCCGACAGGGGCTCTCACCAGTTCAAAGTCGCGTCGAACAGGCTCAACATGATCGGCATGCCACCCTTTTTCAGGAAGCTTGCAACCACAATAGGCACAACGCCCCCCAAATTTCATTCGCAGCTCAGCTCGCTGTATTTTAGAGATCTTATTTTTAGGTTTTGAGAACCTACCATCAGGTGATTCAGCTTTGGATAACTTTGCTGAGGGCTCAGGTAATTCAACTAAATTCCCGTTGATATTTATCACCTTGACCATATCATTTTCCGCCTTTACTAAGCTCACGGGCACAGGAACTGGCTTAAGTAACCGCTAAAGATAACAGCCACTGACTGCATCTACCCAGACCTTCTGTTTATACTCAATAGGCCACCCCTCTTTATCTGCCCGGATGACGCAATCATTTACCGTGGTGCGTGACCGGATACGAACATCAAGCGGAAGCGAATCGTTATCCACACGAGCCTGTGCCTCATTTAAAATGCGTAAAAACATCTCTTTGGTCATTCAGATACCCCCTCAACTTTGCGAATTTTGATCAGATGAGGGCGACTCAGTTTACAAAGTTGTTCTGTCGCTTCATCAATCGAATTGAACCGATGAGCCTCTTCGATATTTAAAGTCCAGTATTTCGCTTTCCCTTCTCCCAGATCGGACTCAAAATAATTTCGCTTTACATCCATTTTTTTAGGCCTGCCATTTATCTTGACGACATTATGTCTGTCATCAAAAAGAAATTCGTCCCCCTCAAAAGTGATTAATACAAATGGCCCCTCAGGCTTGGAAGTCCGGGAACTTTCCATTTTCAAAGTCATACTTCAGCCTCTCGATAGAACTCATGAAACGTCAAATTAAAATGGACTCACACCACACTGATTCAGTATTCCTCCTGAACCCCATTAGGCTCTGTTGTGATTTCATATTTAATTCCGCCAGGTGCTCCCACAGCGTCCGCGACCGACTCACACAGCAGCGAGAGATCGTTGAGGGTCATTGGGTGTTCAATGTCCAGCGTGAAGAGTTTCCCGGCTTGCTTGGCGGCTGTCTTGTCAGCATGTTCGGCATTAAAAAGGTATACGGTGTGTTTTTCCTGAGCGGGTGTATTTTGATTTTGCATTGATGATCCTTTTGTTTAGTTCCCCGATTCCGGGGGTGAGTGAATTAATTTAAATTTATATTCGTCTGGTTTAATTAGAACGTTTCCACGCTATGCGTAAACAGGTAATGCAAGGGCTGTATCAACAGGATTAAAGTTACTTTTCTGGATGCAGCAACGCTTGGACATGATGTCCACATTACATCACGATCAAAGCTAAGTTTTTTTGGTATAACCCCTCCATTTTCGTGTGTTTCGCGTTTCAGACGCTTATACGACCTGCTTGACCATCCTCATCAGAAGGCGGTTTAACAGTCCTTTCGCTGTCGGGCGATTGCTATCGACATAGTAAAAACCTGTTTTGGTCGTACCGTGAGCACTGCTCAGCACCCTCAGTTCCCAGATAACGTCACGGATAACGCCGCCATTTTCTGGCTTAAGGCATTCAGATAAATGGCGCATGAAACGAGCTCTTACGGCACGGTAATAGCGGAACTCCTCTGGCTGGTTAGTATTTTCTTTCACCCGGAGTCGCTGGTTACACAGAGTTAGAACTGCATCCATCATTCCCGCCTTCAGCTTCGCCTGGATCGCACCTTGTTGCTGTTCCCTCTCACCTTCGAGTAACGTTAAAATTCTTTCTCCGAGTGCCGTCTTGTTGTGTACGTGCAACTGAACACAGGCAGCTACGCATGCCCAGAATCTGAACTTTTTTATCTGTCCACGCAATTTCCGGGCTACAACCTGACGGTATGCAGAATCACTGAGTATTTTAAAACGCCGACTGGCAACCAGCTCTGGAAGCGACACTCTGTCGCCTATCCCCAGGCGGGAAAAGGTTTGTCCCCGTTGTGCGAGACGATGATAGACAGCGCCCTTGCCTTTTGAAATTCGGACCGCGCCATAACGAAGAAGATACTGAGCAGCAGTCGTTGGAGTAAACTCACCGTCAGCGATGCGCTGGCGTAACCCGTCGTATTCATGCCAGATAATCCAGGACGCCGTATCTTCTTCAACAGTCAGCTCATCCTCTTCCTCGAATGCCACGACGACAGAACTGCTCTCTCCGGTCTTTAGGCTACGTGAAGCCCTGGGGTCAGCCTGCCCGTCAAAATAGGTCATCAGCGGCAACGTATCAGTCAGTCCATCATAAGCTGTACCGAACCGGCCTCCGGGCAGTTTCATCCAGAGTGGAGCTGGCATTGGTGTACGGGGCACAGGCTGCATGTCAGGCTCATCCTCAAGAAGGTCCAGATCGGCCTCTTCCCAGACCCTGCGATAGATCTCAATTGCCCGAAACGGGCGAGGGTTGAAACAGTGCAACGACCAGAGGAAATCAACGTGGATCACGTTTGCTTCCTGTACAAGCCGAAATTGTGGCTCAGCCATACGACGGTTATAAGCCGTATCGTCAACCTCGCCGGAAAGTAGCTTTCTGCGATGCTCTGCCGCACGTCTTGCTTCAACATAATCAAGGCTGCAACAGGCATGAAAAAGACGTTCAGTCAGGGACGAAGAAAAGATATTGGGTTGAAGACGCACATATCCGCCTTCGAACACTTTACGACCGATATAATCCCGCAGGCTCCAGTCGTACTGGATCTTAGAAAGAAATCGCTGAAGACGACTCAGGCCAGCCTGATAACCGTATTTCTCCGGGTCAGTTCGAAGGAGCGTTTCCATTGAATGGTCAACCCCTACTGCTGTGCAAAGCGAGCACCCATATCGAGCCCCACAAGCTGATGTTCGAGTGGGTTTCTCCGGCGACCAGATACACTCCCCGGTGGCGTCTTTATAAAGCGTTGCCAGGCTGAAGTTATCCGGCATAAAGCTTGGTAAAGGGAAGCGTGATTCGGAACCACAGGCCATCAGAAAAGACCAGATGTCCTGAGTGCGCCACTCCTTTACCGGATAGAGTTCACCACCGTGCTCAGTCAGGGTTACTTTCCTCGCCTGCCCTCCCATTTTGAGGATATTTCCGGCCCTTCGGGCACTTTCATCATCCCTGGAGCCCAGCATCAGGCATACCCTGCTTCGAACGGATGCCGGGGCGTTTTTCAGGTAACGAGCTTTGGCCTGGCGCAGGGGCGCGATTTTGTAGTCGGTTGAGCACTGTCGGGTAGAAGAATTAGTCCAGGTCGGAAGTCCGCGCCCAGTCAGAATGCGGCCGACCCAGCTCTGCGTAAGAGACGGTCGGGCGACAAGGACTGTGACCGGTAGCTGGTGTTCAGCAATGAACATTCTGAGCTGGTTGAGAACCTGTGAAGCCTGATAGTGCATCTCAGGGTTTTCGATCAGCGTATCGGACATCTGAATGAAATGATGTTCGCTGATATTTGTGCCGTTACGTACTGCCCTGATCAATGCCATCAGAAACAGGTGCAGAAGAGAATGGGAGTCTTTGCCGCCACTGTATCCCACGCACATTGTCCAGCCGTCCGTAATAGCCTGATAAATAGCAGATGTGGCTGACATGACCAGAGAAGAAAGACTCACAGTCTCCTTTTCATCGGTATAGTTCAGATCGGCATCGGTTGTCAGGGTCTCCCAAACATCCGCCCATTTATCATGTTTCAAAATGGCAGCATTAGCCGCCTCAGGAAAAATAACTTCTGAGGATAATTCAAGGAATGAGTCGCTTTTTTCAATAAACATATATTTTCCTGAACCACGGTATATGCTGCATCACTGATATTATTAGAACTTTAAAATAACTACAGCGCAACCATTTAGCGAAATTATATTAAATCAAAATCACGCGGATTTAATGTCAATATATATAAAAATAATCCATTGTAATTTAATCACCCGGCACAGCTATTAGTTATAGGTTGGCGGCGTAATAAATGCCGTATTATTTGTTTTCAACTCAGACAGCGGAATAAAAGGAGTGTTAAGAGTCATGTCATCACCACAATGGCGTGGTAGAGCTGAAAGCTGAAATGAATCTTTCATCACCCTAATAACCGGGCATTCCGTACGTGCTGATGGCATTACTTCCCGCAGCATCGCTTCCTGCTTTATGCTGTCGCTATGCTTATATTCATCCATGTCTTTTATTTCTTGAATTTCATCTTCACCACAAAATGACCAGTTAGCGTCATAGAAGTAAAACTCAGTTAAATGAAGATCGTTTTCTTTCACGTATGCCGCCAATTTGCGGATACGCTGTTCAAGCATTGTATCTATCCGTAAGGAAACACTCTGCGGAACGTCACTTGCAAATTCATTGATACAATCAACGGTAGAAACTATGAATTTATTGGTCATGGCAGGCTCCAGGCCACCGGGGAAACCGGTGGCTACGGTAATTGGCAGGCTTAAGCGCCGCAAAGGGTGTCAAGGGAAGGGAGAAGCTTGCTCAGCTTGTCGTAATCGAGCGGAGACAGTTCTGTAACGAGTTCGACCGAAAGACTAGTGTTGTCTTCTTCACACAGAATATAGATTCCGTCTTCTGGCTCTTTTCCGGCACATGCCTTCAGTCGTTTGTTAACGACCTCCTGGGCTGAATCCGCTACGTCGCAGCTCAGGACATAGCTTGCCACATAGCTGCTCTCACCGTGGTAATGCGTCACTTTACACAGAGCATACTGGATACCGGCTTTGTGAGCCTCATTCATGAGACGAGAAAACTGACAGCCATCCTGGTAATAGTGGGTATCCTTTGTGACCAGAATAGTCATACCCCCAAATTCATCTGTCCGGCTTTTACTGCATGTAAATGCAGCAGTAATTGTTACCATTTCCGAGAGGTCGAATACCGACAGCACGGCAGTTGTGAGGCAAATTGCATGGTCAAGATCAATGGTCTCTCCATGAAAAACTGCCAGCCCACTGCTGGTAACTTCTGTTGCGAACAACAGTTCATAATTGCAGTCTGGGCAGGATGGTTGCCCAAAGCTCGGCTCAGAAGGGTCATACTCAGGGTGGTTCTCGATAATACTGAGGATCAGCTTCTCAGTCAGAGAACAATCTGTCAGTGGCTTATCAAGCAAACGCTCACCTTCTGCAATTTCTGCTTCGGTAACGAATGTGATTGCTTCTTGTGCCATTTTTGCCTGCTCCTGAGTGCAGGGAATAATAAACGACGCCTGAGTATAATTATCTGCCACAGTTGACTCCTTGATTATTTAATTAATGTATTTGATGAGAAGATCATAACAAATACACTAATACCAACTAATAACCTGAAGGCGTTTTTTTAGAAAAAATATTAAGAAGAAGAATATGAACACTACCTCATCTTAAATTAATATCATTCAGGATTAATATTCATTTTTGCAAATAAAAACCGCCAGACGGCGGCTTTTATAAAGAGGGAAATATCATTGGAAGTTGAAATTACTTCACGGCAGGCCGACAAATTACGCGACTGCTGTGAGCTGAAGCGAAACTTGTAGAGGAAACTATAATCACCTTTTCTAAGTCGTCGGCACTGTCAGCAATATGATGCCGGAAAGCCTCCTCTGCATCACCAGGGGAGTCGGCTTCGACCAGGTAGGCCTGATCATCATCATCAAACATAATGCGCCCGGAAATGAGATAAAGTCGGCTCAAATCTGGCGTTGCTGCGCTCGTGCTTCGTTCGTTCAGATTCATTTTTTCTCCGTCTGTTGCTCGTAAAAAGAATGACGCCGGTTTAAAAGGCGTCGCCAGGGTTCGGGCTAAAACGCAGGGTTGCCATCGAGGAAGCTCATTGGCTGGCCAATAGCGGATGCCACCCTGAGAATTTCACCTGGTGTGGCATAACGCAGCATTTCAGAGCGTCCAAATTTCTGATACTCATCTACTGACATCTTTCTCCACTCTGGGTGAGGATCTTTTCCGCACAGTGACCAGTTGCTTTCAGAGGAATCACGACGGAGAACGTACACATCAAGCGAGGCTGTAAGCCCACTTCCATATCCCCGCTGCGCTACAATACGAACCTGAGAACCATCGTCGCGTTGCAACGTCTGGGTTAATTTCGTGATAGGATCCTGAGAATGCATGCCATTTACCTCGTTTTCAAAAGATTTACCGTAAGTAAATGATACCGAATCGAGAATTCTGGCTAATAGGTCAGAAGAAAAAATAATGAATATTTTTGAAGTGTAGGATAATGATTAGAATAAAATGGCCTGAATAAATCGCTAGCGGTTAAATCCGCTTATTTCAGAGAAGCTCTGATTTAGTAGTTAGGGAAAACGATGCGGTGAAAAGTAACTTTTACACCGCAATTCAGAAAAAAGTTTCAATTAGTCACATTACGAATAACCCGGCTTACTTTCGCATGTGCGTTCCCCTGGATGTTAAAGTAAAGCCCCTCAGGCAGACTCGTCGCCCACTTAACTCCTCGCTCAGCCATACGCTTCGGTGTTTCCAGCCAACCACGAGGAATATTGCCCGTAACGTCACCGATAACCCGTGAAATGCATGCTGCTACCCGGATGCCGCCGGGAATATCGCATTCGGATTCAACAATATGCATAACCTCAAATAAAGCACCATGCCGCTGGACATGATCGCCAATGTGCAACTCGATAGGAGAAACCATTTCTGTATCTGACTTCATATCTGTCCACCTTTAATTTAGAAACCGTCTAAATTACCAATATAGTTAATGTACCGGATGTTAATTCAACAAGTTCTGTATCACAACCATCAGTTTTTTTTGTTGGGTCTATATCGGAGAAACAAGTGAATATTGAATACACTCGTTAATACAGACAACCGGAAATGAATGGCACCCTAATTATCTCTGCGGCGTATGCTAAGCCGTTAATATTGTCATTTTATGGTAGAAACAATGCAAAATGAATAAACCGCTTGTCGCTTCAAACCACTTTATCAAAACCGTTAACTTGCATTAAGCCCGATACAGTTCGGCGAGCTCGTCCAGCATGGGGTTACTCTTATATCCCGGTGCGGCCGTAAAAAGGTTTCGGGAAATCGCCAGCCATTCCATGATTTTGTCCGTCGCCAGCCAACGTCTGCCAAGTCGCTCGGCTGCGATGGGAACTTTATGCAGGCCAGCGAAGGGATCTACAACAAGATCTCCCGGCTCTGTCAAAAACTCAATCAGAAACGCTGCAAGCCTGGTAGGAGACGTTGCACCATGCAGCGGAAAACCTAGCTCGCGGGCAATGGAATGGCAAAATCTCGTATCAGCGCAGCTATTGCCGTAAAACAAAGTATTTTTGGGGATCGTTCCTTCTGTTTTATTTCCAAAGGATCCGCTTTTAAGCTGGTACGCCCCATCACCATAAAAGGTCGTGCGATTTTCACCGCCTGCTGCCTGCAATTTAAGATGCTGCTCTGAATGCGGTTGCAGTACACGTAAGTTGTTTGAACGAACCTTACTCGCATCATTGGTAAACCACAGCACAGGCTCATACGATGAGCAGAGCTGCACTCGTTGCTTACATGCCCAGTGCGTTGGCGATGGGGGCTTACTGCGATTCACCCACTGAAGCCTGTCCATGAGCTCAAGCCCCAGCTTGTCACATAATGCCAGTGTCAGACGCTCCAGATACAGAGAACGTGAAGGCCTGCCCCTATTAAAGCTATCTTGAGTGATATTCAATGCCACACTTGCGCCGGGTACAAGCTGTTTCACGATCGGTTCGAGGATACGCAGAAGCCAGTCAATATAAACCTGCTCGCCACGCCCCCCGCCATGCCCGTAGTCTCTTGAATTTCGAAGGAGGTAAGGCGGCGAGGTCAGGCAAAGATGAATTTGCTCTGTGATATTGCTGAAGAAGGCATAGGCGTTTCCAAAAACCGATGCCCCAAGAGAAGTTGAGAAACCGACAACACAGAGCTTTTCCCATGACTCGTGTAGGTTTGTTTTCGTCTTAGAGGAGTATCTCCAGACGCCCCGTTTTTCTGGAACGCGTTCGATGACTCCGGCCTGCCGAAGAGTCTGCTGAAACCAGCGTACTTTGTGTTTGACGCCGCTGGTTCTGGTTTTATCTGACCCAAATTCTTTCAGTTCGTGCAATTCGGCATCCGACATGCCAGTTTCACGCTGCACTTCGCGATAAAGCTCGTCGTTGCTCAACGGCAATTCGGAGGCTGCGTAGATCCGTGCAATTAAATCCGTAGAAATCGTGCTCATCAGCCATCCTTAATGGAGATGCAGTTTAAATATCGGCCTGATGGTTGGAAGGGGGATTACTAAATCAAACCGATCTGTTTATTTATAGGCTTTGTCAGGTCATGCAGCACAGCTGGGCATGCGCAAAGAGACCCAGTCTTCTTTAGCGGAGACACCTTCAAAAGTTGTACTCAATCAGCCCCAAGATTTTGAAACTCAATGTGCTTTTGCTCACACTCCTCCCTGCCCCACGAGCCCTGCCATTCACAGATGTCCCGGTACTTAATTTCCAGCTTATCCATCTGTGAGAGGTTAGCTGTTGCGAAGTCTGGCCATATGTCGTGCCAGCATGCGTTGTACGTGACGCCTGCTGGTGGGCAATACATCATTGCATCAGCATGGATAATTTCAACGCGAGGATCGTTTGCAAACGAGGCCGCAACGAGGTTAATAACGTCCTGTTCTTTTTCAATTACTGTTACATGGGTTACATCTTCTTTTTGAAGAATGGCGTGAAGCACCATCCCCAGACCAAGACCATTAATGAGCACGCGCCCGGTGGCTCGCTCTAAAAAATCCTGGCAGGTTCTGATCTCCATCGGGGTATTGGACATCACCACATCCCAGCCGTTGGACAAACGCCGATATCTACCGGGCGGGATAAACTCGTCTGTATTACCTGTATACTCGGCACGAAGGGCGAGGCTCATCGCCTTATCTGCGGTAATTTCGAATGTGTCCAGTTTCCAGGTTCCGGACGTGCCGTCTTTAACGGGTAAATCAGAAAAGCAGCTCTTCATCAAGGCAACCAAAATTCCAGTAATGTTGTTACGCTGAACCTATCACAAACCTGCTCTTAATACAGTTATCAGGAGTGACAGCGATCTTTGAGGAATCGTTTAAATCACGGGCATCCTGTAGCGGACGCCCGATATTTAATCAAATGTCGCAGGTGTTAAAGGAAGCGTTGCAAAGTTGCAACGTCTTCTGGAGCAACCTCCACGCAGCTCCTGACACTGTAGTGATTTTCGCCGTTGTAGTCGTAAACCCCACCGTCTTCAAAACTCAGCTGTTCAAGCTCGCCATGGCACTCTGAAATGAGTGCCGTCTGGCAAGCATTTTTCTCACAATCGCTGACGAGTAACCGAACATAGCTATTCTCATGGTCGCCGTTTCGGTTCTGGATTTTAACGATAAAGTGTTTTTCAGACATTTGTGCCTCCAGCACAGTTTGAGGTTAATTTAGCGTTGCCCCGGCTCACCGGGGCAAGAATAAATCAACCCTTAATGAAACTGTGCCCCCAGGTGTTAGGCTTAAATGCCTGCTCTTTGATATATGTTTTCATTACCTTGCAGGTTTTTTTCAGGGCTTTGGTATTGGCATCGGTTACTGAGATAAAATGGCGAGAATAACGGTTTTCCCGGTATTGCTTATCAGCGTTTGGGTCAATTGCTTCGCTTTGCAGGAGTCCTTCGTGCCTGCCAATTACTATTACGTAGTTCATTTCACCTGAAACACGATCCGTGAGTAATTGAATGGAAATATCAGTCGCTCGCGTGGCCTGGCTAGCAGAAATTTTTGCATGTAAGAAAGCTCCCTTTCGAAAGTTGGCCGGAGTCAAACCTGTAATATCCTCGGTGCTAAAATTAAGTGAAGATAGAGTTGAAAATAAATCACAGCTAATGACTTCAGTATTATTAGACATAACCCGGCTCCGCTCATATTCATGTTAAGGTAATTATATCAGGTTGATAGCATTACCTAATAACTTGGTGGCAAAAAGTTGTGGTTTTTGATTAACTAAAATTGATGTTCTCAATACTGCTCAAGAATTCTTTCTTTACACCCGGAGTAAAAGGTATACGTTCAATGTATTTATAAAGCGTCGCAAAGGTTTTGGTTTCAATGTTTCGTGAAATAACATCATCAATCGGGTCTTCGAACATATTAATAAAAACATCAATATGCTGCTCTCCGCTTTCTGAAGCTAAAGAGAGAATACAGACCACTTCAATGTAGCGGTTATCCTGCTCTGCAATGAACAACCAGTGCCCTTCGTTAAAGGCTGGTGCAGCACTGAAGCGTTTTACAACAATTTCTGAAAGAGCATATCCTGCCTGATCCAACAGATTAATAAAGTTGAGTTGAGTTGAAACCACGTCTAACGCTTTCATAAAACCTCCTTTTCATCTGTACTTATTATACTGTTACCCATCCCCCCAGCTAATAACCTCCCAGCAAACTTTCAAAAAAAATACCACCTTTAATTAGAATTGAACACATCCTTTTTAAATAACAAAAAGGATTATGAAACCCACAATGTTTGTGATGTGCCACCAAGGAAAAGTAACTTTTATGTGCTCATAAATCTTATTTCGTATTCACTTTCCTTTGTCTTTCGGTCGTAGATTATCAGGGGAAGCATAAGAAGAATATGTGAGGTTTAAGCAAATGCGGTGATCGGGCATTATAATTTGGTGAGGCTATTATAAGTGGATAAAGATAGTCGTAGGTATAGGATCAGGTTAAATTGCATTTTCCCGGTTGCCTTCCCTGGCCTACCGGTTTCAGCTCAGATACTAAGACCAGCGGTAATACTTAAAATATTCCTCATTTGCAGCTATAAACTCCCTCAAACCGTTCATTAATCCCTTCTCAAACGCTGTCACGATAAACCGGTAACCGTCCAGTGTTTCAATGTAGTAAATACCGCCTGGTGTAATTCCAACATGCAACACCTCGGCTGTCATCATAAACTGGCCTTCCGGAAAATCATGCGAAAGGTAAATGAAACCAGTAGTGGCCGATGCGGGTGTGGCATTCACTAAGACCCCGTTAAACTGCTGCCCGTGCCTCGCCGGTACAAGCTCACTTCCCCTGGTTGACTTATCAAGCAGCCTCTTAACATCTTTTTCTTCTTTTAACGAGGTATAGACCCGCACATCACTGTCATCACCTGGGCGAGAGCCGGTGCCAACATGAGCAAGACGACGGTAAGCACTGCGCATATTAACGTGGCAGGATGCCCCTGCTCTACCCTGAAGCCTTACGCCAAAGTCTTCGCAAAGTAACAAAATCTGACGTAGCTGGTTTTCATGCACGGACGCTGAGAGTGAAAGATTGAAACAGGAAAAGGTCAGTTCTAAAACCTTTTCGCGTTTGTCATTGAAATGAGCTTCCAGCCTGATGACTGGCTTTTCCGACATTGCAAAAGCTTTGTCCGTTACTCTGTACCGGCATTCATCTCCGAAACATTCTTTAACAACGCTGGCTATGACCGTGTCGTGTTCTCCATCTTCCGGAGCTGGCACAAAGATTTCAAATTGTGCCGGTGTATCCGGCTCAAGCAGAACGGGATAGAGACGCGGAGAATTAAGCAAAGCGCATTCAGAATTAATGAGCTTAACCCAGGCGCTTTTGTCGTCCGGATCCTTAAGCTGCTGTCCAAGGTTATCGCAAAAGTCAACTATCTGACGGGTATGCTCATCCGTGACTGCACAGATCAGGTTAAGACCATGCGTGGCCATACGCAGTTCCCGGGTTCGGGACTGGGAATTGATCGACCAGGGGTTAAGTGAAAGCGAAATAGGGCTTATGGAAGGGACGACCGTCTCATTCTGCAAATCTGTAAGCTGGCAGTTCGCAGTAGGCTTCGGGGAAAGGGTACTAAATATGTAACTTGCCTGTTGTTTAGTACTGGCCTGGATATAAAACATCGCGTCCATGCTTGTATCCCGGGATGAAATTGAAAATAGCTTCATTTTTAACCTTAATGGATGAGCGATTTATAGTCATGTGCAGACAAATGAACATTATGTGCGCCATCATTCCATTCAAAGAATAATCGATACTTAGAGTTTACTCGAATGGAGGAATAACGGTTTGACGTCATTCTTAAGCGTTCATAACGCAAGCTGTTGGATAATAACTCCCGCTCACTCTGGACATTATCCAGCGTTTCAAGTCGACACAGAATTGCGTTAATAATTTCAGAAGGAATACCTGCCGTTGTTTTTCCATTACGGAAGAACTTTTCAAGCCGTCTGTCTTTAAATGAATGGATCATAGTTCCTCCGTAATAATTGACCTTAAAATTAAATTAAAAGGGCTTTGAATTAATGAATACCTAAAATGCGGGCGGCAACTGCCAGCTGCTTATCACTTAACTGACGCTGGTGGGTTAAAGAAGACTTAAGGCTTTCCAGAAAATTATTACTACTGGATTGTTGGGTGATTGCATCAACCATTTTTTGATGAGACCTGCACCATGCTGTGAACGCAGAACTGTGGGCGCTTTCAGTCCTTAAACGCTCGTCTTGCAGGGATGCTGACACTTTGCGGGCAGCTTGCGCATTAATGCGGTACAGCGCATTCAGCGTGTAAGCAGTACGGGTCGTTTCGAGGCTGTAACCCGTGGCTTTACAAGCCATACAGCGACTTCTATAAAAATGCTTACGCTCTCCCCGCCCATTGCATTTATCGCAAACAATACGAAAAGTATATTCCGCAGTACCTTTTACAGAATCAACACAGCGGATTTTTGCGCTGGAGATTTCAATTCCACTGCGATCATAATATTTGGTCATAATGTGATTCCTCCGGTTAGTTCTGGAGTAATCATGACAGAATGAATCTACTGGCTAATAACCTGAGAGTAAATATTTTAAAAAAACATTGAGAGAGGGTCTGCAAATTTATACACGAAGGATTCAAATATAATTTGTTTAAAAAATTAAGAGCATTCTGAAGTAAAATTGCATCAAAAAGCATTCATGGATAAATCATGTACTGGTGCCAGCGATTTAAACGAGGACATTGTTCCGGTGTAATTACACAGTTTAGCATCATAGATTATAACCAAAAGGAAGGAGTCCTTCCCGTCTCGGGAATATTACTTTCCCGTTTGCAGTTTAAGAGACACTTAATGAGAAAGTAATAATTAAGTCATGCTCAACTCTACATTTTACATTGAGGATGGCGTAACAGGGTACGGCATACTACCGTACCCTTGTGTAGGGTTTATGTTTGAGGGAATTCTATAGCAAATGTGGCCGTGCCAGATTGACCACTTACAGCGGGAGTAACGGGATATGTGCGCTCTTCACCATTACCAAGATCCAGTGACAGCGATTTAGTTTCACCAGGCTGGACCGTAACTCCGGCAACCGTAACGCCGAACTGGGCGTTTTTCTGAACAGTCAGGGTTCCGTTTAACTGTCCGGTAATGATAGAACCGTCCTGACGACGCAACACACTGGTTCGGATGATGGCCAGCGGCGTGTTGTCCGTTGCTTTCAGTGCTACGGCTGTGGCCAGCGTCTTGAGATTATCCAGCATAATCAGGTTAGCTGGCTGGTAGGTAAAATTAAGCGTTTTAGTGGTCCGGTTACCTGATTCGTCAATAGCCAGAGCCTCCAGATGATACATCTGTCCCGATTCGTCAGTATTGGGGAAGATTCTGGGGTATTCAGGAATAAAGACATCCTTGGATAGCGGCGTGAATGCAAGGGTGACCTTTTCAGAGTTAGGTCCACCAGCGAGCTGAAGCGATATCAGGGAAGCATCCCCAGAGGCATCAGTAACGCTTATGCGTAGGTTCTCAAGCCCTTTAACCAGTTTTCCTTCTGCGTCTGCGCCATTAAAGCTGAACGCAATAACCGGAAGCGTTGAGTCAATTTTCAGCGGTGCATTAAGCGTTTTGGTTCCTGTGTTTCCAACAAGATCCGTGGCAGACACGCTAACAACCGTATAATCCCCGTCCGGTAGACCAGCGTATGAGAAAGTGGCGTTTTTGGTTTTATAATCGCTTTCACTGACAGTCACAGGCTTCAGGGTGAAAGTTTCCCCCCGGGCATTTTTAAGGGTGGCTTCGAAAACTTTGGTATCCCAGTAGCTGATGTTCCAGGCGTTGACGCGATCATTATCGGTGGCCGTCATAGTGATTGTCTTGGAGGCCTTGTTTACCTGAGCGACATTAACCACCGGTGGGTTGTTATCCCAGATAACCGTAAAATTACCAGCAAGCGCATCGAATATGCTGTCACCATCTTTTCCCGAGTAAAGATGCAGATACTCAAATCCTTTGTCACTGGTGTAGTTGAAGTTAACCGTCATCTCGCATAAACTTTGTCCGACAGGAATAGTGCAGAACCAGGCTGCATTTTTTACCGTTCTGAACTTTTGCACGTATGGTCGGGGTTCTGCGGTTACCTTTATGCGGCTAATGGTGGCGGTTTTAACGCTGATTGAGGCCTGAGTTAACCACTCACTGGTATCACTCCGGTACATCTCTTTAGCCACTATCTTCGGGGCTATTTCCATCGCCGGGGCTGGAGTGAAGTTGAGGGAGTTATGATGAATTCGTCTTACTCCTCCCGCCAGAGTCTGAAATTCATGATAAGTATCCCCCACATTTGGATATATGTATTTGAAAGTATAGATATTATAAGTGCTATCGGACGTCTGGAAATTCGAGTCCGCCCAGCCATATTTGGAACCGTTAACAGCAGTAAAGTCACTTTTCTTCCTTAATACCCGTACGGAAATAGGGTTCTGGAAGACGGTCATGCCAGACTGATAGGAGACCCATGATCCGGTAGTGGCGTCCTGCACCTGGATGATATCGTCAGGCTTAACCCGATCAATTACGCTTCGGCGGCTTAGTTCGCTCCTGTTTCCCGCTTTGTCATAAAGGTAGATCCCCACTTTATATTCAGAGCGGTTTTCCGGTGCCAGGGCATTGCTGCTTGCGTCGGCGACTTGAACGGTTACGCTACCTTCCACTGTATTAATTTCCGCTGGCTTTTTACGCTCCACTCCAGCGGCATCGGTTATGAAATATTCAGCATTAGCAAGCCCGGAACCTTTATCACTCAGTCCATTAAAGACCAGTGCCTGGACGCTGGCGTACTGCATACCGGCTGGTACTGAAGTGAAGATCGCTTCGCTGCCAAAGTTCCACCCATTTCTCGTATAACTTATGGTACCCGTTGCCGGAGGCGTTCGGTCAATTGCAAGCGGGTAATCCTGCCGGGAGACCTCCTTCCCTTGCAAGTCGGTAATCACCTCTCTGAGGGTGAAGCTATCTTCTCCCATCGCTGGTACGGTCAGAGTCTTGCCGTAATAATCAAAGCCTGTCGAAGATGTGGTACGGTCATCAACGGTAACCAGGCTGCTTTTCGTGCTCCAGATGAGGCTCCCGTCACTTTTCAGCAGACTGAGCGTAATATAACGGTCCAGACCGGAAATAACGGCAACGTCAAAGCTCGTTACCGGATTAATCCATACGGATGCAGGCGATACGGTCTTTTTAACGTTCAGGGTATCTTTAAAGCTGAATTCTGCGATTTCAGCGGAAGCTCCTGCGCTGAAACCTGCAAATGCAATAAGCAGGGCTAGTTTGATTTTCATGGGTTGTCTCCTGATCAGGTTCCCCATGATACTTTTTCAGTGTTCGTGATCTTTTCGGGAAAATAGCTATTTTTGATGTTTTTCTTTTCTGCCCGGCGGGACTTTTTTTGTTTACGTGAATGCAACAAAACCAGAAAAGTTACTTTTTGATAGGGTAAAATTAGGTTTCCCTAATTTCCAGAAGCAAGCGAAAGCAGAACTAGCTTAATAGCCATTAAGAACGCCATACCTATTGATAAATAACGCTCCTTACATTTAATGATTTGAGCATTTAAAAATGAATTAGCGAAAGAATTTTGGTTTGCTTTTTATTGCATGAGTAAAACAGTATTAATAATCCGGAGCCATTAGAACGTACTCTAAAGACTCCGGTATACAGATATCTTGCCAGTAAAAATGGCCTTACTCCTCATCATCCCCCAGCGCTTTTTTGATGGCGCGGCGGCGGGCTGCATCACCTACACGATATCCGACTGAATATACGTCATTCAACCGGCGCAGAATAAGATTTATTTCCTCATCCTGAATGTAGGCAGGTAAACACAGAACCACGTCGCCATCTTCATCATAGACTCGAACAACTTCCTTCTGCCCATCTCGCTCGCGAATAATCTGGACATGCTGAACCCTGGTGTATTCTGGGTTTACGCTCATTTTAAGTATCTCTCTGTAATTGTTGTTACCAGTTAGCTATAAGCCGGATAATTCTGGTATTCAGTGTTCTGCACAGCAATCGCCTGCTCGTGGATCATTGACACTGCCAGGCGGGCTTTAACTCGCTTGCTGGTGAGAAAACGCTTCACTTCTTTAAGTTCGCTGCCAGCCGACAGCATATTGAAGACATGCTGTTTGAGACTGTTGTTATTTTTGGCCACTTGTTTCTCCATCATCTTTGTACATGGTTATTTCAGGCTGGCCTGCCAGATCACACACGTTATCCATATGCTTTTGGACCCAGTCTGTTAGACCCAGACCTTCGGCCTTTGCCTGATTGACGTAACGCAGTTTACGTTCAGGGGTAACCCGCATCTGTAGTTGTGCCGTCGCTGGAACCGCCTCTTTCAGGGCGTTAAGGCCCCTCTGATCACGGGCCTGAATTGATGGTTTACCGCTAAATAGCTGCGCCTAATACCGCTACACTTTTGCCTGACCATGTTTTCCTCCGGGGA
>NZ_JBMKIF010000056.1:16521-17272 GCF_049238025.1 Enterobacter cloacae complex sp. IR5458 | reverse complement strand
TCCATCAGCAAAAGGGGATGATAAGTTTATCACCACCGACTATTTGCAACAGTGCCGGATTGAGCGGCGTGGCATGGTCAGTCTTCCCGCAGGTACTGGTACAAAGTTTCGCGGCTGATGCCGAAGTCACGGGCCACCAAGGTTTTCTGGTCGCCTGCCGCAACTCGCCGTTTCAACTCGGCAATTTGTTCGCTGTTCAGCGATTTCTTTCGTCCCCGGTAGGCCCCGCGCTGCTTAGCCAGCACGATTCCCTCGCGCTGACGTTCGCGGATCAGAGCGCGCTCGAACTCAGCAAAGGCTCCCATGACCGACAGCATCAGATTGGCCATCGGTGAGTCCTCGCCGGTGAACGTTAGCCCTTCTTTGACGAACTCCATGCGCACGCCCCGTTGTGTCAGCCCTTGGACGATGCGGCGCAGGTCATCAAGGTTGCGTGCCAACCTGTCCATGCTATGCACCACCACGGTGTCGCCCTCGCGGACGAAGGCCAGCAGCCTTTCAAGTTCGGGACGTTGTGTGTCCTTGCCTGAAGCCTTATCGGTGAATACCTTGCCGACTTCTATTTGTTCCAGTTGTCGATCAGGATTCTGGTCGAAGCTGCTGACGCGAACGTAGCCGATACGTTGACCTTGCAAGATGCCTCCAAAGGTAAAAGTGTCAGGATGAAATCCATTACCCTTGGCGGCTTGTGTCAATAAATACAAACTACAACTCTATTCTGACGTGCTTTGCGCCAAGCATCTGACATCAG
>NZ_JBMKIF010000056.1:12039-16511 GCF_049238025.1 Enterobacter cloacae complex sp. IR5458 | reverse complement strand
CTGGCTGCACAACAGCCATTACGCCCAATCAACTGGTGCAGTCGTCTTCTGAAAATGACACATGGCATCTGACATCAAGTTAGGGTATGCCTCAATCTGACGGCTGCGAACCGCCAGGGACAGGCGCAATGTCAGATTCTGTCGCGGCCTTGGCGCGTGCCTGGAAGCGTTCATAGCAATCCAGCCCGCAGAAATGTTCGACGTATTCCGCGCCTTCCGGGGTGAAGGCGGCATCGAGCGGAATTTCTTTGCAGCATACGCAGCAGGTGGTGCAACTGGCAGTGTTCGGGGCGTTTGCGTTCATGGTGGTACTCCTCCAGATTGGTAGCGAAGCTCAAAGCTGCCCACTCTCGGCTGGCTGGGAAGCGGTCATGATCTTCCCTTGAAGGCCCGCAGCAGCCGCGTCACAGACAGGACAAACAAGCCGGTCAGCGTGAGGGCTGCAATACCCCAGTGCTCCCCGATGAACGCGCCGGCCGTCGTGCCGGCTAGCACAATGGCGAGAATCGGCAAATGGCAGGGACAGGTGAGCACGGCCAGCGCGCCCCACAAGTAGCCGGTGATCGGTTTGTGCGTCTCAGACGGCAAGTGCTCTGGGCTGTTCATGGCAGACTCTCCGCGTGCTGTGCCGGTTCGGTTGGCATGGCGGCCAGTTGCATTTCGAGGCTGGCCAGGGCCTCGCGCCGACGCTCGACGAGTTGCCGCAACACGGCAAGCTGCGCAGACGCACCGTCACCGTCCGCAGCATCCAGCGCCCGGCACAGCCGCGCCAGTGCGTCCAGGCCGATACCCGCTTCGAAGGCAGCCCGTACAAAGCGCAGCCGTTGCAACGCGGTGTCATCGAACAAGCCGTAGCCGCCCGTGGTGTACGCGACCGGCCGTAGCAATCCGCGCAGCAGGTAGTCGCGCACGATATGCACGCTCACCCCGGCATCAAGGGCCAGCCGGGACACTGTGTAGGCGCTCATTGAACACCTCCTTTTCCTCATCCGGCGCAGCACGAAAGCTGCTTCACGTCCTTGCTGAAGGTCTGCGCCGCGAGCTTCAGCCCTTCGACCATGGTCAGGTAGGGGAACAATTGGTCGGCCAGTTCCTGCACGGTCATACGGTTGCGAATGGCGAGCACCGCCGTCTGGATCAGTTCACCCGCTTCCGGGGCCACCGCTTGCACGCCGATGAGCCGTCCGCTACCTTCCTCGATGACCAGCTTGATGAAGCCGCGTGTGTCGAAGTTGGCAAGCGCACGCGGCACGTTATCCAGTGTTAGCAGGCGACTGTCGGTCTCGATCCCGTCGTGATGTGCTTCCGCCTCGCTGTAGCCCACGGTGGCGACCTGCGGGTCGGTGAACACCACGGCCGGCATTGCGGTCAGGTCCAGGGCCGCATCGCCGCCAGTCATGTTGATCGCCGCACGAGTGCCGGCCGCTGCCGCCACATAGACGAACTGCGGCTGGTCGGTGCAGTCGCCGGCCGCGTAGATGTTCGGGCTACTGGTGCGCATGCCCTTGTCGATGACGATGGCCCCCTGCGCATTGACGGCTACCCCCGCCGCTTCCAATGCCAGGCTGCGCGTGTTCGGTGTCCGGCCGGTGGCGACCAGCAGCTTGTCGGCGCGCAATTCACCGTGCGTGGTGGTCAGCACGAATTCACCGTCCATATGGGCGACCTGGCTGGCTTGCGTGTGCTCCAGCACCTCGATGCCCTCGGCACGGAAAGCGGCTGTCACCGCCTCGCCGATGGCCGGGTCTTCACGGAAGAACAAGGTATTGCGCGCCAGGGCCGTGACCTTGCTGCCCAGCCGGGCAAAGGCTTGCGCCAGCTCCAGCGCCACCACCGACGAGCCGATTACGGCAAGGCGTTCGGGAATGGTGTCGCTCGCCAGGGCCTCGGTGGAAGTCCAGTAGGGTGACTCTTTCAAGCCCGGAATCGGCGGGACCGCCGGGCTGGCACCCGTGGCGACCAGGCAGCGGTCGAACATCACGACGCGCTCGCCACCCTCGTTCAAACTAACGATAAGGCTCTGGTCGTCCTTGAAACGCGCTTCACCGTGCAGAACGGTGATGGCTGAATTGCCGTCCAGGATGCCTTCGTACTTGGCATGACGGAGTTCTTCGACACGGGCCTGCTGCTGGGCCAGCAGCCGCTCGCGCAAGATCGTCGGCGGTGTGGGTGGCATGCCGCCGTCGAATGGGCTTTCCCGGCGCAGATGGGCGATGTGGGCGGCGCGGATCATGATCTTGGACGGCACACAACCGACGTTGACGCAGGTGCCGCCGATGGTGCCGCGCTCAATCAGCGTGACCTGCGCGCCTTGCTCGACGGCCTTCAGTGCTGCCGCCATCGCGGCTCCACCGCTACCAATGACGACGACCTGCAACGGGCGTTCGTTGCCACTGGGCTTATCAGCGGCCCCTATCCAGCCGCGCATCTTGTCGAGCAGGCCGGCGCGGTTGTCCGTCGGTGGCGCATCGGCAAGCGTTGCCTCGTAGCCCAGTCCGGCCACGGCGGTAGTCAGCGCATCCGATGACGTGCCCGCCTCAATGGCGAGTTGCGCTGTGCCCTTCGGATAGGACACCAGCGCCGATTGCACGCCGGGCACTTTCTCCAAGGCTTCCTTGACGTGAGCCGCGCACGAGTCGCAGGTCATCCCGGTGATTTTCAGGGTGGTCATGTATTTTTCCTTTTCTGTGGTGGCTACGGCTGTTGCCGTCAGCCACGTTGTTCTGGCAATTCACAGCTGTCCGGCCCGCAGCGGCGATGTGCTGGCGAGATGAAATCCCAGACCGACACCCCAACCATCAAGGCCAGGCCGACATAGAGCAGTCCACCGCTCTGCCAGCCGTAAGCCCGCATTAAAAACACCGCTGCCAGCACCAAGATCGGGCCTATCGTGCCGAGCGCCGTGCGTCGCCACTGTCGATGATTGAGCCAAGCGATAGCATTGGCGAGTAACGCGATGCCGGCGAACATCGGCAGCAGGATGCCAATGAATAGCCCCTCGTACTGGCTCAAGAAGCCCAGTCCGATGGCCGCGCCAAAGCTGGCGATGGCAGGAAAACAGGCGGCGCAGCCCATCGCGGAAACGACGCTGCCGAGCGCGCCGGTTTTGCCAGCGATGCGCGTGATGAGTCCCATGTGTCGCTCCCGAGTTCGGTTAACGGATCAGCGTTTGAGGCTGGACGGATAGCCCGCGTCCTCGGTCGCCTTGGTCAACTTCTGGACGTTGGTCTTGGCATCGTCGAAGGTGACGACGGCCTGGCGCTTGTCGAAACTTACGTCGGTCTTGCTCACGCCCTCAACCTTGGAAAGCGCGTGCTTGACAGTGATCGGGCAAGAGGCGCAGGTCATGCCAGGCACGGACAGCGTGACGGTCTGGGTGGCGGCCCACACGGGGGCAACAACGGCAGCGAGGGCGAGGGCGGCAAACAGTTTTTTCATGATGAACTCCTGTGATTAATAGAAAAATGGCATGACGTAGGGAAATCCGAGCGAGACCAGGACCAGCGCGGCCACGATCCAGAAAATGAGCTTGTAAGTAGCTCGCACTTGGGGAATCGCGCAGACCTCACCCGGTTTGCAGGCTTGCGCCGGGCGGTAGATGCGCCGCCAGGCGAAAAACAGCGCGACCAGCGCTGCGCCGATGAAGATCGGGCGATAGGGTTCCAGCACCGTCAGGTTGCCGATCCATGCCCCGCTGAACCCCAAGGCGATCAAAACCAGCGGCCCCAGGCAGCAGGCCGACGCAAGAATGGCGGCCAGCCCACCGGCGAAGAGCGCGCCGCGCCCGTTTTGTGGTTCAGACTTTTGTGGTTCAGACATACGCTTGTCCTTTCAAATTTGGTTTGGATAGCTTAAGCTTACTTCCGTAGTTATGTACGGAGTCAAGCGATATGCAAATTAATTTTGAGAATCTGACCATTGGCGTTTTTGCCAAGGCGGCCGGGGTCAATGTGGAGACCATCCGGTTCTACCAGCGCAAGGGCCTGCTGCCGGAGCCAGACAAGCCCTATGGCAGCATTCGCCGCTATGGCGAGGCGGATGTAACACGAGTGCGGTTCGTGAAATCGGCCCAGCGGCTGGGCTTTAGCCTGGACGAAATCGCCGAGCTACTGCGGCTGGAGGATGGCACCCATTGCGAGGAAGCCAGCGGCCTGGCCGAGCACAAGCTCAAGGATGTGCGCGAGAAGATGGCCGACTTGGCACGCATGGAGGCCGTGCTGTCTGAACTGGTGTGCGCCTGCCATGCGCGGAAAGGGAACGTTTCCTGCCCGCTGATTGCGTCACTGCAAGACGGAACGAAGCTCGCTGCATCGGCGCGGGGGAGTCACGGGGTGACTACGCCTTAGCGTGCTTTATTTTCCGAATTCTGAGACGACCCCTTGTTGAAAGTGCGACAAAAGAGATAGGGCGAATGACTATACTTCGCTCATAGCTGCCCGTCATGCCAGCTCAAAAAATAGGCTTAACGTAGG
>NZ_JBMKIF010000056.1:0-12029 GCF_049238025.1 Enterobacter cloacae complex sp. IR5458 | reverse complement strand
GGAGTCACGGGGTGACTACGCCTTAGCGTGCTTTATTTTCCGAATTCTGAGACGACCCCTGTGTGTTGAAAGACAAGATGAGAACCATGATGTGTACGTAGGTAAATTCATCCAGTTACATGTAGCCGCTAATAAGAGCCTTAAGATCGTCGAAATGGGCGATGTGAAACTGGTGGCCATAACCAGCTCGATTCCTACCACTTTTAATGGTGGGATAAAGAGATACAAAGGGGTTACGTATGTGTCACTTTCCCAAACAGCTCAAACCACTATCGACTTCCCGAAGCGTATCTACAAAGAGGGCCAGGAATGTACTTCTGTCACCAGTCCTGACCAAGGTCCTTTCGCCCGGGATGTTAGGTTGAATTGCTACGGGCGATGTGTTGTCACCGGCGTAAGGTCCCCCTGGCGTACTGAGGCCGCGCACTTAACGCCACGTCATGAAGAAGGCATTCCCGACGTAACGAACGGAATTTTACTTCGCCGTGATATCCATACACTGTTCGACAATGACCATTGCGCCATAAACCCTGACACTATGAAAATTTACTTCAGCCGGGAGGCCCGGGAGTTGGATGATGATCTCCTGAAATGGCATGGGAATGAGATAGAGACGACACGCATGCAGGTTCCGGTTAACATCGAAAACCTTCGGATACGATGGCAAAAATTTAAGGCTAAGGATCGTCAGCGTAAATAAAGCCATAAGCTGAACCACGGCGAGGATTAGTCTTGTTCACTAAATGACAGCGAGAGATTAAATGCAAACCCAAAAAGATATTACAGTTGGCCAGATCTGGGAAGAAGTGGATCCAAGACTGATCCGGAAAGTGCGAGTTGTTGAGGTGGCCTCGTTAGAAGGGCCCAAAGGCATCCTAATCGAAAACGTGGAGTCTGGTCGTAAGAACTGGGCGTCGTCATCCCGCTTTAATGGAAAGCGTGGAGGGTATCGTCTTATTTCCTGAAGGTTTTGCCAATATGGGAAACTGAAGAGGTTGAAACCATCCCGGTGAGGGAGCATATCTGGTAAAGAAGAGTCTTTAAAAAGGTTTTACGCGACCTGGGATAATAAACGGGAAAACGATACCCAAAAAAAGAATACAGCGATGATAACGATAAGGAATGGTAAGGGCTTCAATATTTTGAGAAATGACCTGGCTTCCTTTGCATCTGCATTTCTAATCAAACTGTCCACATAGGGATCACAGCTCTTAGGTTCTGAATTTTTCATATGTTCTGTACCTGAAATTGATTCCGTATGAGAAAAGGCCACCGAAGTGGCCTCTATCAAAACTGGTGGCAAAAGTTAGATCAGGAAATCATCAAGACTTTTACCGGCTGCAATTTGTTCTGCCAGAGCTTTGGGGGTACGGCCCTGTCCAGTCCACGTTTTTGTTTCGCCATTTTCATCAGTAAATGAGTATTTGGCCGGGCGTGGTTCACGGCTTTTCTTGGTAGCCGTAGATTTGGCCTGGAATGAGCCAAGCAGCTCTTCCGGGTTGATACCATCTTCTTCCATTAACTTACGCAGGGCGTCAAGTTTCTCCTGACGAGCTTGCAGTTCGGCAGCTTTGGATGATTCTTCCTGACGACGCTCATCAACAATGACATTAAGCTTTTCGAGGATTTCCTCAAGTACTTCTAAAGGCAGCTCGCGGCCCTGGGCGCGAAGAGTACGAATATTGTTTAACGATTTGAGTGCTTCAGACATACGACCTCACTTTCTAATTCTTTGATAAGGATTTACTTAATCATAATACACTCTATAAGGAAAAAGATGCCAGCTTTATGTCTTCAGGTACAAAGATATCTTGCTAAGAATACTCCTTATCTTCCTTGTGCAGACTGTTTCGTGCTTTCGATGTTGTTCATGAGTCTTAAAATCTGCTCACTGTTTAGGGTACTCATGCTGTAAATCATCAAGAAGGAAGCGCAGAACAACATAAGCAATCGGAAAAGGAAACCATGCCAGTGACAGGCCATATATGGCGGAGATAAACATAGGGTAATTTAACTCACTTACAAAATTCGCTTCATTGTATTGTTGAATCGAAATGGCAGAAGCAAAAATTATAATTAAAGTAAGAAAAATCCACTCTAGCCATCTCTTTTTATAACAAGCATAAGCGAAAGCTGTAGGGTAAAAAATAAAGCAAAAAATTCCAGCTGCAATTACGTTCATAAAAGTAACTTTCCTGATAGCGCAGTTATTTTTCGAATGCAGCATCATGAACAACTGCCATAACATTGATGATTGGCTTTCTTTTTCTGAAGAACCTTCCGCGCGGCAAAGTTTCTCCCGCTTTGAGACGATAAAGCCAGAAAACATAAGCCGGAGGAACATTGCTGTCAAAAATATCTGAACAAGTTTGAACTGTGATGCCTACTGTATTGTCTTTCCTCATCTCTTTAAAAGTGCCTTGCAATGCAGCGGATAACGTCATTTTTAAGAAACCTTTTTCTGTTTGAACGGATAGACTTGACTTAGCTGGCTTGACTGTAATGTTTGCCACTAAAGATCCCTCGTTCTGAGGATGCAGGCACTACAAAGTTACCGTCAGGTCTAATCATACGAGTTTGGATGAAATTTTTGCCGGATTTGGTTTTTTCAACCTGGTGCTCGATCTTCCATTCTTCTTTGACGGGACCGGATGACAAATGAACTAGAACCGGTACTTTTTTACGTGTTCTATCCAGAACAATACAATTTGATTTATCCGTATCAACGCTTCCCTGAAGAGTATTCAAAGAGCAATTATCATATCCCTCAACCGGAACTGCATTACCTTGGATATCAATTTTGAATCCTCCAGCTATTACAATTTCGGGTGCATTATCATTTAAAGTCTCGTCATAGGCAGCATCAACTACATCGCAAGCAGTAAGAGTAAGTGACGATGCCACAGCAAGACACAATAAAGAAAATCTGTTTTTGAGCATATTTGAGACCTTTTATAAAAATAAAATAACAGGAGAATTGTATCATTAACAGTCTAGTTCTAACGACTACCACTTTTAAGTATGTATTGAGCCAGTTTTATATTCAGGCACACCATATTGCACTCTAGCTCTTTCATCATCCTAGAAGAACTCTTAATTAAGTATTCTTCAAGTGGGCCAGCATATGCCCCTGATGTCACGATCGTTAGTTGCGTAAGAGGATGAGTCAAACTCTCAATGCCCTTCAGGATGTCATTCTGGACAGCAGAAATATAAACAGGCGAAGCCGCAATCAAATATTCATCATTCGGACTGGACTGCATTAACTGGCTTATAGTTGCGCAACGGTTATGCTTTCCTAGTGATTTTGTGATGGCTTTCCACCAGAGATCATGCCTGAATGGTACTTGATGAAATGTCGCCTCGTAAGAGGGCACCCGATCTCGACTATTTAAAAACCCCATCCCGGCAGAGATTATCCACAACTCCAGATTTCTGGTTGAGTTTAAAATTTCCTTTGCCGTAGACCAGTGATTACCTGAATACAAGGACAATGCCGGTACCGCCTGATTACTTCTGGCGTCGTCTACAATGTTACTCCAGGCATATGCTGCGTCGTCCGGGGTTTGTTTTGGATCTATGTCCAATGTCGGCCAGACGTGGCCCTGATGATTCTTGCCCTTTGTACAGGAAGTGATTAAGTGTACTGAGCGTTCAGAGAACATTATCTTCCTTACATACCCATAGAACAGCTTTCTAAGAACGGTGGGCTCGCCTGAAAATTACAAATCAGCCCCTTTCACGGCATCATTTTGATTCTTCGCGTCTGCCCCCAGTAAGATGACCGGTTTTCTGCATGACAGTGTTATTCCTAACAAACGCAACACAAAACCACGCCAGCCAGAGCAAATTTTTTCATTTGCTGCGTAAAGCCTATTGTTTTCTCTTTTAAGCTTCGCCCACTCGTTACAGAGGGTAACATCATCAAGCGCTGTTATATGCTTCGCCTCACCTTCGACGATAACGGTATGGATACCGTATGCTGTAAATCTCATACTATTTTCCAGAACCCAGTTGCGGTATTCGTTGAGTCCACCTTCGGAACCGGTAGCTCTGCGCCACATTTCAATTTGCTTGTGTGATGGGTCAAGTGTACTTGTCATTGAAGCCTCGTCTCAGCGATAACGCTTGAAATAGCCCGCTTTGGTCAAAATGAAATTAGCCATCTGACTGGCGATTTGATTGTATCTTACTCATAGTGCCCAACCTATAGGTTAAAAAGGGGCATTTTCGCTTTATAGCGTGTTCAACATCATCAATCATCCCAAGAAAGGCTGGCTTATTAAGCCGGTCCATCATTTTCTGTATATCTCTCATCAATTTTTATATCCGGCCTGAAGTGCACCGTTCAAGCACACCGATCAGGCAGTTAGTCACTAGTTAACTCTTTACTAGAGACTAAATTCCATTGATTTACGTGACAACGTCACGTCATTAAGGTTTGCAAATGCCTAATTTTCATACTATGGGATTTAATTAGGAGTAAATCCCACAGGCATACATAAAGCTGACAATTAAAAACTTTAAATATCAACCAGATAGAATGATTACACCCATTTAATGGGCTCATCACATTATTTCACTGGCTGGGGTTGTTGCTGGCATATCTGAAAGTGCTAATATGTTAGTCATTAGTAATTAGTAAAGACTTTACTAAACGCGTTTCTACGTAAATTCTATAGGTTTTAGAGGGTAACTACCTTTGCTCAATTCAAATTGTTCTAACATACCAAAATGGAGTGTAAAATGACTCATAACCAGGGTTCTGAGCCAGTACCGGCGAGCCGGACAGGGCGGCTCATCAGCGCCCGGGATATGGCCATGCAGAAATTCGAAGAAGGGATGCGGTTAATCTCGGAAGCGTCGGAACTGTGCGGTTTCTCTCTCTTCACCAGCAGAATTATGCAGCCCAACGCATTTGGTCTTCCGTCGTCACTGGATCGCACCATCGAGGAGGGGCGTAAGGAAATTGACCGTAAAACGTGGAAAAGGCTCTTTGAAGAAACAGGTATGGACCGGTACTGGAACCATAAGCAAAAAGAAGCCTTTAACGAATCCCTACGTACGGATCCGCCCGTCGCTTCCCTGGAGATTGTTAAGGGAACATTACAGCATGCACTGGCTAACAGACGAGACACGCTTGCAGAAGGTTTCGTTGATGTTCTCAACAAGCTAGACCGAAGTTTCAAAAGCAATGCCAGGCAATATACAATGCCAAAAAAGCTTGTTCTTCGGGGGATTTTTCCTGGTGTGAAAGTGCTGAGGTACAACGGTTTCTCGCAGGACAATCACTTTTGTTTACGCGACTTTGAGAATATTGTATGCATCTGTTCTGATACTCCAACACCTGCAACCGGCGGTGGGCTGAGTATGGTCGACAGGCTGACGGCCATGAGAAATACAGAATTCACAGGCGAGGTCAGTGATGAGAATGGCTGGCGGTGTCGCCTGTTTGAGAATGGAAACGTTCACATTTGCATCGACAGTATCTCGCTTCTGAATGCTCTGAACGATCTTATCAGCATTTATTTTGCAAACCAGCTTCCGGCCGCAGGAAAAAAATGATGATCGAAAATGATAAAGAAAAAAGCCTGAACGATGCTACCCCGCCAGAGGTGCAGAATGACATCCGCAGCGAATCCACTGAAAAATCAAAGGAAATGGGTCGTTCAAGGCACTCATCTATCGCGATGATCGATTACTTCAATGCAATCGAACGTCTGTGCAAAGAGAAAGAAATTAACCCGGAAAATATCGATCTGAGCTTCAAAGTTCACTGGCTCAGAAACGCTGTTGGCGGCTCGTTTGCAAGGTCACAGGAGATGTTCGCGGAGTACCAGAAGTATGTTAAAGAGGTTCCTGAAGAGGCCCGTTACCTGGATATACCCGATGAGGTAAAGGTTGCACTCGGCGATATTATCTCGTACATCACCTGGCACTACCGTAGAAGCTATACCGCAATACAGAATGATAGTGTTAAAAAAGCTGAAGCACGTAGCATGCAGCTGGAGGAGGAGGTAACGCAGCTGTTACAGCGGCTTGAGCAAAGCGCTACCGATATGGATGAGCTGAAACTTGAGAATCAGGCGCTACAGGGTCGATTAGAGATCCGGGACAGTACCGTCAAGGAGTTAGAAACAAGGCTGAATGTTGCCGAAGCAGAACTCGAAACCTGCCATCACCAGTTAGATAGCACACGGCATGAATTAAGCCTCGCACAGCAGTCTAATGACTCACTCTCCCAGCAACTGGCTGAACGTAAAACAGAGATCGCTGGTCACCTTGAATATCAAAAAAAACTGAACGAAGAGATCAACTCTCAGCGTTCTGATAATGCTGGTCTTTTAAGACAATGCGACCAGTTAAGTCAGACAGTGTCAGATACAAAGGCAGAGAGGGACAGGTTTGAACAGGAATTTATTGCTGCACAGACCCTTTGTTCTGAGCTGAAAAGTGCACTATCCGGGAAGGAGGGTGACCTGGTGGCGGTGAATGCCGAGCTTACTGAACTCCATAAACTAAACGAGTCGCTGAGCGCCGACCTGAATAAAGTAACTTTGGTCAGCCAGGGCTATGAAGCGGAAGTGGCTGAACAAATCAATGAACTCAAAACGCTCCAGGCCAAAGTAATGAAGCTGGAAGCTTCCCTGGAGGCGGAGAAAACAATCTCAGAATCCCTAAAAGGCACCATTGATACATTGACTGGTGCAATGGCAGGGGGAGGTACTGGAAAGTCAAAACAGCCGCGTAGCAGAAAAACATCATGATAAATGAAGCCAGGTTGATACACTTCTCTGTATCCCCTGGCACAGTAGAACTTCTGCGGACATTCAGCCCGTCGGCAGGAGTTTTCGTCCTTCAGTCAACAAATGCACTACCTTTTTTGAGTCTCCACTTTCCAGAGCAGAAAACACGTTACCGATTTTACCAACAGCTTGTATCTGAGTGATAACCCCAGTCTTGTAATCATCTAGGATCCCTGACAGGAAAGCGTTCAGTTTTGTCTGTTCGCTTAGCGAAAGCATGTAGGACATTTTTTCTCCATTTTAAGCAGGTGTGTCAGTTGAAAGAGGTTTGCGTGAATCTGGAAAATGAGGCAGCACCATAGTTTCAGATGCTGTGGTCGCATCCCAGTGCCACCATCCATAAGGCCCATATTCACGGTTGTAATAATCTTTTTTGAGTTGCTTTCGGGCCAGATAAGCAGGAGTGGCCATACCAAATACTTCCATCGGGAACGGCTTATCGCTTTTTGTGTCGAGCAGGTAGAAGTCAGGGAACACCTCACTAATACTCGCATCATAACGCATGGGCTTAACGTACTGCCGGTGCTCTGCATCCAGCTTTTCTGCAACAACCGCCTCATAGGAGGAGTCCAGAGGTATCCAGTTCTCGCTAACGTGCATCAGCACAATTTGATGAGCTCTTACAGAAGGGCCTCTGCCGGTTACCGCAGCTGGTGACGTCAACGCAAAGACAACTATTTTCGCTCCGGATTTCCATGCTGCGTACTCCGATGAAAATCGTTTCTTTACGCTGTCCCAATGGCCTTCTGAATTGAAAAAAATCAGCGGTAGCCCCCCAAAATTCCGCAGGGGTAAAAATTTAAGTGGCTTCTCATGCTTTTCAGCATCGTAGCGAGGTAAAACTGACAGGAGCATGAGACGTTTATCACTCATCGCCTGTGATGAAAGACGCTGAATCTGCGACTGAGCGACAGGTTGTTTCGGGTCAGGTACACCAATGAATAAATGGTCACCTATGCAGGCTCTGCCGGTACGAATTTGTTTAGCGGTTTCAAGCAGACGATACCGTACCAGTGAATCGTTACGTTTCCCTGCCATTTTCGGGTACCAGACATTCAGACCAGACTCTGTCCACAAAAGACTAAGCAAGCCCAGGAGGGTCATTGAGGCCTGACCACCTTCTGGTCGCTGAAGATGGGGCAGGGGAGGCACTTCTGATTTTTCAGGAGGATCTTTCTCTGTCATACCGATACCGAGCCTTACAGCCATATCACCTTCGGTTGTAATCCGGACCACACCACTCGCATATCCTTTCAGGCCGGTATGCCGGGCATCAAGGGAGAAGAATACACAGGAAGGATCATGCTCAATGCCCGTGTTAGCGGCTTTGACGAGAATAAAGGCATCACCGTTCGGTAAAGCACGAACATAAAGTCGCTTTTCTCCTTTTCCACGACATCCGCAGGTGATGACTGATTTTTGACCTGAGGTGTGGTGTGCTTTTTTAAGAGCCGACTGCCACCCTTTAGCAAACTCATCCTGCGTTTGAAAGTCAGGTGAATACCTTTTGACGTTTGGATCGTCGTCGTAAGCAATCATCACTGCGAATTTTTGGCTCATAGTAGTCTCCTAAACAGGAAGTTTAATATCCCAACCAGAGCAACACTTCCTGAGCGTCATACTGTTCCTTTACGCCCATGTCGCTAAAGAATTCTTCGAAATCTGTTTCGGGAACGCAATGCCTGGACAGTTCTTGTAATGCTCGTTCTTTAGATACCGTCTCACCTTCAGCTGATTCGAAATACGTCATGGTTGACCTCTGACATTATTACAACAATCTTAAGCATTTAAATTGATAAATGAGCTTAGTTCAGCACACTTCATCGTATGACTTCCGCAATCGCAAGGAAGCAACATAATCAATTCGTGACTTCAACAATTTAGCGACGGCTGCAAAGACATCAACTATCACTGAGTTCCCAAACTGTCTGTAAGCCTGTGTATTGGACACAGGTATACGGAAAACACTTTCCCCGGGTTTATCGAAGCCCATAAGCCTGCTGCATTCACGTGGCGTTAGCATGCGTGGCCGACGATCCATATTGTCCGGGTTATGGAAATCAGACTCTCCCAGCTCATGGGACCAACCCCGATCAATAAGAATTTCAGATCCGTCTTTCATATAGCGGCTTGAGAGGGTTCTGGTGACACTATTAACATTGGAAGGATCTACAAGCCCAAAACCAAAACCATTGCCTTTTGCTGCATGTTTCTTTGCATAGTTGTATAAGTACTCCCAGAGTTTAGGGGAGAGGATGTATTTACTATCTACCGTCGGTTCCAGTAAATCGGAGAGAGAAGGGCGCTTGTCCGGATAAAAGTCTTTAATGTCTCTTAGAGAAAAACCGTCTTTCAGGCGCAGGTCGCGGCGAAAACCAATAAGGACGATACGCTCACGGTGCTGGGGTCGGAAATGACGGCCGTCGATGACTTTAGGATCATCCGCGCCCATGCTTTCGCTGTTTGCGACGTCGTAGCCAAGCTCTTCCAGCGTTTTCATGATGATGTTAAAAGTATTACCCTTATCGTGACTCTTCAGATTTTTAACGTTTTCCAGAACAAAAATTGCCGGTTGTTTTGCCCGGATGATCCTGGCCACATCAAAGAAGAGCGTACCCTGAGTGTCGCACTCGAAACCGTGTTTGCGTCCCAAAGAGTTCTTTTTACTGACACCGGCAATGCTGAATGGCTGACACGGAAACCCCGCAAGAAGTACATCATGATCCGGGATAGATGTATCGATAAACTTGTATGCCTCTTCATCAGAAACTTCGGGCCGGTTGCTAAGCGTGATGTCACGGATATCTGAATTGAAGCGGTGCTCGTTCTCATCGCAATACCAGTTCGCCCGGTAAGTACGGCTGGAATAAGTATTCCATTCACTCGTGAAAAGACATTTTCCACCGATGGCATCGAATCCGCTTCGTAGTCCACCTATCCCTGCAAACAAATCGATAAAGCTAAATTTCCTGTCCTCGTAATTAGTAGGTCGGGAAGGAATTAAAGACTGTAGATAACGTCCATCAGTGATACTCAGCTCACAATGCTCAGGCTTTCCTTTAACCTGACGCTTAAGCGAGGCACGGGACCAATTACTGCCATTTTCATCATTTAAAACCTGAGCCAGATATTTAAGATCATAAATGGTCGATGCTATTAACAATGTTTTGTGGATCAAAGATGGAGCTTTACCCACATCTTTCAGGTCTTTTTCTTGATCATGAGTGTTACGTTTCATCCAAACTCTCTCAGGAATAATATCTTTGAGATAGATTAACACTCTTAATTTGGATTGTTTTTTGGTACAGGTTCTAAATTCATTGTGATTTTTCTGGCTTTAAGTTGCAAAATGATATGTTTTTAGCCCGTCCAGGAATTTATGACTTGTTAAAATAGTGCCTGTGAATTGCCTTGTGTATACATGTCTGCACTCAACAAATTCAGGTGAAATGATGGGTTATCTAAAAAAGTTACTTTTGCCAATCATGATCGTTGTATTCCCTGCGGCGTCCTGGGGGAACTCAACAACATTTGAGGCAAAGGTGGTTAAGATTGTTGACGGTGACACCATAACTGCGCTGGATGCTCAAAATACAACCATCAAAATACGGATGTATGGTATAGACGCTCCTGAATCCAAACAAGCTTTTGGGCAAAAAGCAAAGCAGGCCTTAACCACAGCTATTGCAACCAAAATCATTACCGTGAACGACCATGGTGTAGATATCTATGGCCGAATGTTAGGGACCATTTGGTTAGATGGTTATGACATTAACGCTTCTATGGTGGACAGCGGATATGCGTGGGTATATCGGTTCGAAGATAACGCCATTGTCCCGAGCTACCTCAAGTATGAATCCGCAGCACGCAAGGATGCAAAGGGGTTATGGGCAGACCCCAACCCTGTCCCTCCATGGCAATGGAGACAGTTAAACGAAAAGCCCAGAAAGGTGAAAGAGAAGAAATGACCATGATGAAAGAGGATCATCCGTTACTTCAGTTGGTACTTAACGATTCCGGTCGTCTTGCTATGCCTGTTCATGATAGAGACCAACAGTATTGCCCGACTTGCCTTGCAAAGGTACTGAAGAGTGAGGATGGAAGGTTGTCGCATGTCGGGCACGAAAATCAAACTAAATGTGTTCCTTCTATTTCAGTAGTTGTGACAAAAGCAATCATAGAAATGTTAAGTGATGGAGAAAAAATTTATGTAAGTCCAATCCGAAACCGAGGGCGAACTCTGGCACCATCAGTGATTTTTTCTCCTGATACACACACATTTAAGCCATTTATAAATACAGACTATCAGCCTGTAGGGGCAAACTGGAAAAGTGACAAGGGTTATAAACTGGGCCTTTTTTATCTTAAAGATCGAGCTAGCTCTATTACTAAAGAGGAATTTGATTTTATTGCTGTTATTGATCCAGAGTTATTGCTTAACGAATTTAATTCTTCATGGTCTGTTGAACAGATCGCACCAATAGAACAGTTGAAGCAAATCTTCCGGTCAAAAAATAATTCTTCTGCTTGGGTAAAATGGCCTGGTAAACTCGACTTAGCAAAGAAAACCAATTATAACGATAATTTCTGGTACGACAATCAATCTGATAGTGCGGAACTTAACTGCACTGTTTCCGTTGTAGGTATAGAAGGTAACAGTTCAGGTGAAACAATTTATAGATTACAAACTATGCTAAAGCATAAGTTTAATGAATATCAACTGGTTCGGTCTTTGGGTACTATTATGCTTCTTGATAATACCGGGAATATGGTCTCATCAAATCACCCGAATTTTGACATCATCTCAAGCGCATGTATAAGTGGAGTACGTGATTTTGTTCGCCAAAACCCATGGGTAGTTAGACAGACAACTCTTAACACTTAATTATCTTTAAAATAAAGCCCACTCCATTACTTAAAATGTTTTTCCTATAAGTCAGTTTTCGGACTTTTCATCACACCGACATGTAACAAAAAATGTAACTGTTACAGTTAGTTATCAGTACAAATGCACACATCCGCACCAGGTGGGGACCACACCAATTGCATTGATCTAAGTCAATAAAAGATCACATATGCAACATTCAACCATCAGGACAGTTACTTATAGTTAATAGCCCTGCAAATGACGACATAAGCAGTTAACAAAACAACTTTTTCCCCAATTCTGATGTAGCCCCCTGAAACACCAGACAGTAGCTGTATCTCCAGATAAGAGATAGG
>NZ_JBMKIF010000055.1:0-17590 GCF_049238025.1 Enterobacter cloacae complex sp. IR5458 | reverse complement strand
TTACCTATGTTCCCGGTCTGATCTGTCACCTATGTATCCGGTCATACAGCAGCGCCACCCGGCTTTTTTACACCTCAAAATCCAGTTCTTCCTCATCCCGCAGTGGAATGAGCTGCACTTTCTGCACGCGATGGTTTTCAATCTGCAGCGTTTTAAGCCGATAGTCACCTACCTGAACCTCTTCACCTGGCTGCGGGATACGCTGTAAGTATTCCATCAGCAGGCCCGCAATGGTGTGGTACTCCCGCTTTTCATCCAGCGGCAGCGGCACATACTGCACCAGGTCTTCCAGCGGCATATGGCCGTTGGCCGTCCACGAGCCGTCGGCGTTTTTCTGAATATCATGGCGGGCATCAATCTCATCCACTTCGTTTGGCAAATTGCCGGCAATGGTTTCCATCACGTCGCTGAGCGTGACCAGCCCTTCAACCGAACCAAACTCATCCACCACAAAGGCAAAGTGCGTTCGCGCATTTCGGAATTGCTCAAGTGCAGAGAGCAATTGCAATCCTTCCGGAAAGACCAGGGGCTGGCGTACCAGGGCGCGCAGATTGAGCGCCTCCCCGTGCAGCTGCTGCTGGAGCAGGTCGATAACGTGCACGACGCCCAGTAATTCTTCTTCCTCTTCACCGCCGGTCACCACCACGCGCGTGTGCTGGTTTTTATCCAGCAGGGCGCGGATGTGCTCTTCGGGGGCGGTGAGATCGATATGCTCAATGTCATGCCGGGAAGTCATGATGCTGCTGACCGTGCGCTCATTAAGGTTAAGCACTCGCTCAATCATCAGGCGCTCCTGCGGGTTAAAGATCTGTCCGTCGCTGTGATCGGCCAGCATGGCAGCAGATTCGGCGTCCAGCTCTGCATCCTCTTTTTTACCGCTCAGCAGGCGCATAACGGTGTCGGCCGTGCGCTGACGCAGGGTCTGATTAGCGGAAAGGAAGCGGCGGCGGTTAAATATCGCCAGCTGGTTAAGCGCTTCAATCATGACGGAGAAACCAATGGCGGCGTACAAATAGCCTTTCGGAATGTGGAAGCCAAAACCGTCGGCCACCAGGCTAAAGCCAATCATCAGCAGGAAGCTCAGGCAGAGGATCACGATGGTCGGGTGGCTGTTCACAAAGCGGGTGAGTGCCTTGCTCGCCATCACCATCAGCGTGATGGCGATAATCACCGCTGCCATCATAACGGCCAGATGGTCCACCATCCCGACGGCGGTGATCACCGAATCCAGGGAGAAGACGGCATCCAGCACCACGATTTGCGCTACCACCGGCCAGAATCTCGCGCCACGTCGCTGGGTCGGGTTCTCGCTGTCTTTACCTTCGAGCCGTTCATTGAGCTCTACCGTGGCTTTGAACAGCAGGAACAACCCGCCGAAGAGCATGATCAGATCGCGGGCGCTAAAGCTGAGGCCGTGAACGGAGAACAGCGGTTGCGTGAGTGTGACCATCCAGGAGATAGAGGCCAGCAACAGTAAACGCATCACCATCGCCAGCAGCAGGCCCGTTACGCGCGCGCGATCGCGCTGGGAAGGGGGCAGTTTTTCAGCGAGGATGGCAATAAAGACCAGATTATCAATCCCGAGCACTAATTCGATGACGACCAGCGTCACCAGCCCGGCCCAGATTGATGGATCGGCAATCCATTCCATAGTAATAGCAATACCTTCTGTTATATGACGATTGTCACACTTCGATCATGGATAAAGCCGGGGAAAATTGCAATGCCGGGCTGAGATTTCTCTTAATACGAAACGCTTAAAAGAGAGCAAACTCATCGGGGTGTAAATAAGCAAAATACGTATATTTAATTTTAAAGAGAACATTTTAGGATATATCGCAGATAATGGTTTTTACTCCCGCCTTGTCAATATAAAGAAAATCCTAAAAGGTCAAAACTTTGCTCTTAATATTAATCTTAAAAACAGATATTAGGACAGTTGTCTCCTTGCCTGCTATTAGGTTAGCTGCAACAATTCTCCCAGCATCAAATGTTAAATCTTGTTGTTGCTATTTTTGTTTTGGTCTTCCGGGATGGTTATTCATTATCCGTTGGGTGTCTCACCCGGCTGATATATTTCCAGAAGGCCTTGCTCAAGAGGGTGTCTATCCATAACACATTGTTTAGTCAGTGGATTGGTAACTGAAAGCCAAGGGCGGTAGCGTGCCTGAAAGCGTGTGAATCAGCCTCGGTTATTCTGTCAATAGCCAATGGATGAATAAGCTTTTTTTAGGACTGATGCCAGTTATATTTCTATTTGATTAACTGCATGCTGAAACCCAATACGACCCAAGCTTATTTAAATTGCACAGGATAATTACTCTGCCAAAGTGATAAATAATCAATGATGAAATCCAAAATGAAATTGATGCCATTATTGGTGTCTGTGACCTTGATGAGTGGTTGCACGGTCTTTCCCGGCAGCAATATGTCAACAATGGGTAAGGATGTGATCAAGCAACAGGATGCCGATTTTGATCTCGACAAAATGGTGAATGTTTATCCACTTACGCCACGTCTGGTCGAACAATTACGCCCACGTCCGAATGTTGCTCAGCCGAATATGTCTCTGGACCAGGAAATCGCCGCTTATCAGTATCGCGTGGGGCCGGGTGACGTGATCAACGTGACCGTCTGGGACCACCCCGAACTGACCACGCCAGCGGGCCAGTATCGTAGCTCAAGCGACACCGGGAACTGGGTACAGTCAGATGGCACGATGTTCTACCCCTACATTGGTAAAGTCCATGTTGCCGGGAAAACCCTTGCCGAGATCCGGAGTGATATTACCGGCCGCTTAGCGCAGTACATCGCCGATCCGCAGGTGGACGTTAATATTGCCGCATTCCGCTCGCAAAAAGCCTACATTTCCGGCCAGGTCAATAAATCCGGCCAGCAGGCCATCACCAACGTACCGTTAACCGTTCTGGATGCCATTAACGCCGCAGGCGGGTTAACCGACGGTGCCGACTGGCGCAACGTGGTCCTGACCCACAACGGCAAAGAGCAGCGCATCTCACTGCAGGCGCTGATGCAAAACGGCGATCTGACCCAGAACCGCCTTCTCTATCCGGGCGATATTCTCTACGTACCGCGCAATGACAATCTGAAAGTCTTCGTGATGGGTGAAGTGAAGAAACAGAGCACCCTCAAAATGGACTTCAGCGGCATGACGCTGACCGAAGCGCTGGGCAATGCGGAAGGCATCGATCTGACCTCCTCCAACGCCAGCGGTATCTTCGTGATTCGCCCACTTAAGGACGACGCCAGCAACAAAGGCAAGATTGCCAACATTTACCAGCTCGATATGTCCGACGCCACCTCGCTGGTGATGGCAACGTCGTTCCGCCTCCAGCCATACGATGTGGTGTATGTCACTACCGCGCCGGTTGCCCGCTGGAACCGTCTGATCAACCAGTTGCTGCCAACCATCAGTGGCGTTCGCTACATGACGGATACGGCGCGCGACATTCATACCTGGTAATCCGCGATGTTTAACAAAATTCTGGTGGTATGCGTGGGGAACATTTGCCGTTCCCCGACGGCAGAGCGGTTGTTGAAACACTACCAGCCTGAACTGACCGTCGAGTCCGCAGGCCTTGGCGCGCTGGTCGGTAAAGCGGCCGATGAGCGCGCAACGAGCGTGGCCCGCGATCATAACCTCTCCCTTGACGGGCATATTGCCCGCCAGGTCACCGGCCGCATGTGCCGGGAATATGACCTGATCCTGGCAATGGAAAAACGCCATATTCATGCGCTATGCGATATCGCACCGGAGATGCGCGGCAAGGTGATGCTGTTTGGTCACTGGGACAATGAACGCGAAATCCCCGATCCGTATCGCAAAAGCCATGAGGCCTTCGAGGCGGTTTACACCTTACTTGACCAGTCTGCCCAACAGTGGGCGCAGGCACTGAAAGCTCAGCAGGGATAACAATGACAGAAAAAACAAGACCTTCTGCCGCCCCGACTTCGGGCAGTGATGAAATTGATATTGGTCGCCTGGTCGGCACGGTTATCGAGGCAAAGTGGTGGGTGCTTGGCATTACCGCTGTGTTTGCCGCGGCAGCCGTCGTCTACACGCTGTTCGCCACGCCTATCTACAGCGCCGACGCGCTGGTGCAGATTGAGCAAAATACCGGCAACTCGCTGGTGCAGGATATTGGCTCTGCGCTGGCGAACAAACCACCGGCATCCGACGCTGAAATTCAGCTGATTCAGTCACGTCTGGTACTGGGGAAAACGGTTCACGACCTCGGTCTCGATATCTCCGTCACCAAAAATACCTTCCCGATCTTTGGTGCCGGCTGGGATCGCCTGATGGGACGAAGCAACGATACGGTAAAGGTGACTGACTTTGTGCTGCCGAAAGGGGCGGGCGATCAAACCTTTACCCTGACGGTGCTGGGTCCGAAACAGTACCAGTTGACCAGCGATGCGGGATTCAGCGCGCGCGGCGAAGTGGGCCAGATGCTGACGAAAGATGGCGTCAGCATGATGGTGAGCGCCATTCATGCCCAGGAGGGCGGCGAGTTCACCGTGACCAAATTCTCCACGCTGGGAATGATCAACAATCTGCAAAACAACCTCACCGTGACTGAAAACGGTAAGGACACCGGCGTGCTGAGCATGACCTTTACCGGTGAAGATAAAGATCAAATCCGCGACATCCTGAACAGCATCACCCGCAACTATCTTGAGCAGAACGTTGAGCGTAAGTCGGCGGAAGCGGCGAAAAGCCTGGCTTTCCTTGCTAAACAGCTTCCGGAAGTGCGGGCCCGTCTGGATGATGCCGAGAATAAACTGAACGCTTACCGTCAGGATAAAGACTCTGTCGACCTGCCGCTGGAGGCGAAGTCTGTTCTTGATTCAATGGTTAACATCGACGCCCAGCTCAACGAGCTGACCTTCAAAGAGGCGGAGATTTCCAAGCTGTACACCAAACGCCACCCGGCCTACCGGACGCTGCTGGAAAAACGTCGCACGCTGGAAGAAGAGAAGGCGAAGCTGAACGACCGCGTAACCGCGATGCCGAAAACGCAGCAGGAAATTGTGCGTCTGACCCGCGACGTGGAATCTGGTCAGCAGGTGTACATGCAGCTGCTGAACAAACAGCAGGAGCTGAAAATCACCGAAGCCAGTACCGTGGGTGATGTGCGCATCGTCGACCCGGCGATTACCCAGCCCGGCGTGCTGAAGCCGAAGAAAGCGCTGATCGTTCTCGGCAGCATTATTCTCGGCCTGATGCTCTCCATTGTCGGTGTGCTGCTGCGCTCGCTGTTCAACCGCGGAATCGAAAGCCCGCAGGCGCTGGAAGAGAGTGGTATCAACGTCTATGCCAGTATCCCGCTTTCCGAGTGGCAAAAATCCCGTGACAGCGTCAAAACCATTAAAGGCGTTAAGCGATACAAACAGAGCCAGTTGCTGGCCGTGGGTAACCCGACGGACCTGGCGATTGAAGCGATACGTAGCCTGCGTACCAGCCTGCACTTCGCCATGATGCAGGCCAAAAACAACGTCCTGATGTTAACCGGTGTCAGTCCGTCAATCGGTAAGACCTTTGTCTGCGCCAACCTGGCGGCCGTCGTCAGCCAGACTAACAAACGCGTGCTGCTGATCGACTGCGATATGCGCAAGGGTTATACCCACGAGCTGCTGGGCACCAACAACGTTAACGGTCTGTCGGAAATCCTGCTGGGGCAGGGGGAGATTAGCCAGAGCGCCAAGCCGACCTCGATTCCGAGATTCGATCTGATCCCACGTGGTCAGATACCGCCTAACCCGTCGGAACTGCTGATGAGCGAACGCTTCACCCAGCTGATTGAGTGGGCGAGCAAACACTATGACCTGGTGCTGATCGATACGCCGCCGATTCTGGCCGTGACCGATGCCGCCGTGGTAGGCCGCCATGCGGGTACCACCCTGATGGTGGCACGTTACGCGGTGAACACCCTGAAAGAAGTGGAAACCAGCCTGAGCCGCTTCGAGCAGAACGGGATTGAGGTGAAAGGGGTGATCCTGAACTCCATCTTCCGCCGCGCGACCGGGTATCAGGATTACGGTTATTACGAGTACGAATATAAGTCTGACAGTAAATAACAGTCAAAACATACCCTTACACCCCTCACCCTAACCCTCTCCCCTGAGGCGAGAGGGGACTGTTCGGTGCCGCTTTCACCCTATCCCCTCAGGGGAGAGGGCCGGGGTGAGGGGTAGGAGAAAGAAATGACCACACAACGCCCTTTGATTTCTATCTATATGCCGACATGGAATCGTCAGCAGCTGGCGATCCGCGCAATCAAGTCGGTGTTACGTCAGGATTATGACAACTGGGAACTGATCATCGTGGATGACTGTTCTTCTTCGTATGAACAGCTGCAAAAATTTGTCACCGATCTCAACGACCCGCGCGTGATGTACACCCATAACCCGATTAACTCCGGGGCATGCGCGGTGCGTAACCAGGCGATTATGCAGGCCAAAGGGCAGTATCTGACCGGCATCGACGACGATGACGAATGGACCCCGAACCGACTGTCTGTCTTCCTTTCACATAAAGCACAGCTGGTGACGCATGCGTTCCTGTATGCCAACGACTATGTCTGTCAGGGTGAAGTTTATTCGCAGCCTGCCAGCCTGCCGCTGTACCCGAAATCACCCTATTCTCGCCGCCTGTTCTACAAGCGCAATATTATCGGCAATCAGGTTTTCACCTGGGCATGGCGCTTTAAGGAGTGCCTGTTCGATACCGAACTGAAAGCCGCACAGGATTACGACATCTTCTTGCGGATGGTGGTTGAGTATGGCGAACCGTGGAAAGTGGAAGAGGCCACGCAGATCCTGCACATCAATCACGGGGAGATGCAAATTACCTCCTCGCCGAAGAAGTTCTCGGGCTACTTCCATTTTTACCGCAAGCACAAGGACAAGTTCGACCGTGCCAGCCGGAAGTATCAGCTCTTTACCCTCTATCAGATCCGCAATAAGCGCATGAACTGGCGCACGCTGCTGACGCTGCTGTCCGTCCGTAACGGCAAACGTCTGGCTGATGGACTTCGGGGGAAATAATGTTTCTTGAAGATTGCCGCGCAAACAGCTGGAGCCTGCGCCCATGCTGCATGGTCCTGGCGTACCGTATCGCGCATTTTTGTTCGGTGTGGCGTAAGAAAAACGTGCTGAACAACCTTTGGGCAGCGCCGGTTCTGGTGCTGTACCGCATTATTACTGAATGCTTTTTTGGTTATGAAATTCAGGCCGCTGCCACCATTGGCCGCCGCTTTACCATTCACCACGGCTATGCGGTGGTGATCAATAAGTTCGTGGTCGCCGGGGATGATTTCACCATTCGTCATGCGGTCACCATTGGCAACCGAGGGCCAGACAGCCTGGCCTGCCCGGTTATCGGCAATAACGTCGAGCTGGGCGCGAACGTGGTGATCATTGGTGACATTACCATCGGTAACAACGTGACGATTGGTGCGGGCAGCGTGGTGCTGGACAGCATTCCGGACAACGCGCTGGTGGTGGGAGAAAAGGCCCGCGTGAAGGTGATTAAATGAACATTCTGCAATTTAACGTCCGCCTCGCTGAAGGCGGAGCGGCAGGCGTGGCCCTGGATCTGCACCAGCGCGCACTGCAAAAAGGACTTCAGTCTCGTTTTATTTATGGCTACGGCAAAGGCGGCAAGAAAAGCGTCAGTCACGATAACTTCCCGCAGGTGCAAAAGCACACGCCGCGTCTGACCTCGATGGCCAACATTGCCTTGTTCCGCCTGTTTAACCGCGATCTGTTTGGCAACCTTAATAATCTTTATCGCACTGTGACCCGAACCACGGGCCCGGTTGTGCTGCATTTCCACGTCCTGCACAGCTACTGGCTGAATCTGGAAGAGGTGGTGGCGTTTTGTCAGAAGGTGCAGGCGCACAAGCCTGATACACGCTTCGTCTGGACGCTGCACGATCACTGGAGCGTGACCGGACGCTGCGCCTTTACCGACGGCTGCGAAGGCTGGAAGGATAACTGCCAGAAATGCCCGACGTTAAGCAACTACCCGCCGGTGAAAGTGGATCGTGCTCACCAGCTGGTGACCGGCAAGCGCAAACTGTTCCGCGACATGCTCTCGCTCGGCTGCACGTTTATCTCCCCGAGCCAGCACGTGGCCGATGCCTTCAACAGCCTTTACGGGGCAGGGCGCTGCCAGATTATCAACAACGGTATCGACGTGGCGACGGAAGCCATTCTGGCGGAGCTGACGCCGGTGGCGGACACCGCGGGTAAACCGAAAATCGCCATCGTTGCGCATGACCTGCGTTACGACGGCAAAACCAACCAGCAGCTGGTGCGCGACATGATGGCGCTCGGTGACAAGATTGAACTGCATACCTTCGGCAAGTTTTCCCCGTTCGAAGGGGCGAACGTCGTGAACCACGGGTTTGAAACCGACAAGCGCAAACTGATGAGCGCGCTTAACGGCATGGATGCGCTGGTGTTCAGCTCCCGCGTGGATAACTACCCGCTGATCCTCTGCGAAGCGCTTTCCATCGGCGTGCCGGTGATTGCCACCCACAGCGATGCCGCGCGTGAAGTGCTGGAAAAGTCGGGCGGTAAAACGTTCTCGGAAGGGGAAGTGCTGCCGCTGGTGCAGATGCCGAAGGCGCAGATCGCTGAGACTGTTTTTGGCACTGACCTGGAATCGTTCCGCAACCGCAGCCGCAAGGCCTACAGTGGACAACAGATGCTGGAGGAGTATGTCTCGTTCTATCAGAATCTGTAGTTATCTGCTGCTGCCGCTGATCTACCTGCTGGTCAACGTCAAAATTGCCCAGCTTGGCGAAAGCTTCCCGATAACCATCGTCACCTTCTTGCCCGTTCTGCTTCTGCTGTATGTCGATAAAATCAACCTGAAGAAGCTGATGATTGCCCTGGGGTTGGGCACGGGCCTGACGCTGTTTAACTACATCTTTGGTCAGTCACTGGATGCCAGTAAATACGTCACCTCCACCATGCTGTTTGTCTATATTGTCATTATTATCGGCATGGTCTGGAGTATTCGGTTTAAAACGATTTCTCCGCACAATTATCGGAAAATCCTCAGGTTCTTTTATATTGCCGTTGCGTTAATTGTTATGCTTGCTGCACTGGAAATGGCGCAAATTATTCTCACCGGTGGCAGCAGCCTGATGGAGATAATTTCGAAATATCTCATTTACAGCAACAGCTATGTATTGAACTTCATTAAGTTTGGCGGAAAGCGTACCACGGCGCTCTATTTTGAACCGGCGTTCTTCGCTCTGGCGTTAATCTCAATTTGGCTCAGCATCAAACAGTTTGGTATCAAAACACCTAAGACCGATGCTATGATTCTTGCAGGAATTGTTCTGTCTGGATCGTTCTCAGGGGTAATGACATTTATCCTGTTTTACCTGCTGGAGTGGGCGTTCCAGTACCTGAACAAAGATGCGATTAAGAAAAAACTGCCGCTGGCGATTATCTCCCTGACGGTATTTTTGGTCGGCGTGATATTTGCGTTCCCGTACATCTCAGAACGTCTGGGAGATTTGGGAACAGAAGGCTCATCGTCCTATTATCGCATCATTGGTCCGCTGGTGATGGTGGGTTATTCCTTAACCCATATTGATGGTGTAGTAAGATTCGGCTCACTTTACGAATATGTTGCATCATTCGGAATCTTTAACGGTGCGGATGTCGGTAAAACCATAGACAATGGTCTGTATCTGTTAATTATTTATTTTTCGTGGTTCGCCGTACTGTTGACGCTGTGGTATCTGTTTAAAGTTTTCAAAATGATGATTAACGCGTTTGGTGATAACCAGAACTTTCGCGTGCAACTTTATCTGTTTACACCGGTGTCGCTGTTTTTTACCGGGTCAATATTTAGCCCGGAATATGCTTTCTTGATTGTCTGTCCGTTTATTTTGCGCAAAGCGCTTAATATTACGAACGTATGACGAAATGAGGTGATTTATGTTTCTTAGCGTCATTACTGTCGCTTTTCGTAATTACGAAGGGGTGGTAAAAACCTGGCGCTCGCTGCGCAACCTGGCGCGCGATCCAAGCCTCACTTTTGAGTGGATTGTGGTCGACGGCGGCTCGAACGATGGCACGGCGGAGTTTCTGGAAAAACTCAACGGTGAGTTCAACTTACGGTACATCAGCGAGAAAGATAAAGGCATTTACGATGCGATGAACAAGGGCATTAACATGGCCCAGGGTCGTTATGCCATCTTCCTCAATTCTGGCGATGTTTTCCATGATGACGTGGCGCTGTTTGCCCGTCAGCTGGCGCGTCAGAAAGAGGAGGCCATGTATATCGGCGATGCACTGCTTGATTTTGGTGATGGGCATAAAGTGTGCCGCAGCGCAAAGCCAGGCTGGTATATCTACCACAGTTTGCCCGCCAGCCATCAGGCCATTTTCTTCCCGGTAAACGGTCTGAAAAAACAGCCATACGATTTGCAGTATAAAGTGTCATCGGATTATGCCCTGGCCGCCAGTCTGTATAAGTCGGGCTATCCGTTCCGTCGAATTAAAGGGCTGGTCTCTGAATTCTCAATGGGTGGCGTGTCAACATCGAATAATCTGGAATTGTGCCAGGATGCCAAAAACGTGCAGCGCAAAATATTACGCGTGCCGGGGTTCTGGGCGGAATTGTCTTATTTATTACGCCTGCGGACGACAGGTAAAACGAAAACCTTATATAACAAAGCCTGAATATAAGGAAACGCAATGCAGGATTTGAAGGGTTTCTCCGTGCCGAAAGGCTTTCGGGGCGGCAACGGTATTAAAGTGCAGCTGTGGTGGGCCGTTCAGGCAACGTTATTTGCCTGGTCACCACAAATATTGTACCGCTGGCGAGCATTCTTATTGCGTCTGTTTGGCGCAAAAATCGGAAAAAACGTAGTCATTCGACCTTCGGTAAAAATTACCTACCCCTGGAAATTAACGCTTGGGGATTACGCCTGGGTAGGGGATGACGCGGTGTTATATACCCTTGGCGAAATTACGATTGGCGCAAATTCGGTGGTGTCACAGAAGTGTTATTTGTGCACCGGCAGCCACGATTTTATGAGTCAGCATTTTGATATTACCGCTTCGCCTATTGTGATTGGTGAAAAATGCTGGCTGGCAACGGATGTTTTTGTTGCACCTGGTGTTTCTGTTGGCGATGGCACGGTAGTGGGTGCCCGCAGCAGCGTTTTTAAATCGCTACCGGCAAATAAAGTTTGCCGTGGCAACCCCGCAGTGGTGATACGCGAACGCGTTGAAACTGATTAAATTCATAAGTAGAGGAATATAAACATGTCTAAAGTCGCTCTCATCACCGGCGTTACCGGGCAGGATGGTTCTTATCTGGCAGAGTTCCTGCTGGAAAAAGGGTATGAAGTACACGGTATTAAACGTCGTGCCTCTTCGTTCAACACCGAACGTGTCGATCATATTTATCAGGATCCTCACGCGGCAAACCCGAAATTCCACCTGCACTACGGCGACCTGACCGATACCTCCAACCTGACCCGTATCCTGCAGGAAGTGCAGCCGGATGAAGTGTACAACCTGGGCGCGATGAGCCACGTGGCGGTCTCCTTCGAATCCCCGGAATACACCGCTGACGTTGACGCCATGGGTACTCTGCGTCTGCTGGAAGCGATTCGCTTCCTGGGTCTGGAGAAGAAAACCCGTTTCTATCAGGCCTCTACCTCTGAGCTGTACGGTCTGGTGCAGGAAATCCCACAGAAAGAGACCACGCCGTTCTACCCACGTTCTCCGTATGCGGTCGCAAAACTGTACGCCTACTGGATCACCGTGAACTACCGTGAATCCTACGGCATGTATGCCTGTAACGGCATTCTGTTCAACCACGAATCCCCACGTCGCGGTGAAACGTTCGTTACCCGTAAAATCACCCGCGCTATCGCGAACATCGCCCAGGGTCTGGAATCGTGCCTGCACCTCGGCAACATGGACTCCCTGCGTGACTGGGGCCATGCGAAAGACTACGTGAAAATGCAGTGGATGATGCTGCAGCAGGAACAGCCAGAAGACTTCGTGATCGCGACCGGCGTTCAATACTCCGTGCGTCAGTTCGTTGAGATGGCCGCTGCACAGTTGGGCATCAAGCTGCGTTTCGAAGGTACCGGCGTAGAAGAGAAAGGTATCGTTGTTTCCGTAACCGGCCATGACGCGCCAGGCGTGAAACCAGGCGACGTCATTGTTCAGGTTGACCCACGTTACTTCCGTCCTGCTGAAGTGGAAACCCTGCTGGGTGACCCAACCAAAGCGCACGAGAAACTGGGCTGGAAACCAGAAATCACTCTGCAGGAGATGGTTTCCGAGATGGTCGCCAAAGATCTTGAAGCAGCGAAAAAACACTCCCTGCTCAAGTCTCATGGCTACGAGGTTGCCATCGCGCTGGAGTCCTGAGAATGACAAAACAACGTATTTTTGTCGCCGGTCATCGCGGAATGGTGGGTTCCGCGATTGTTCGCCAGCTGGAACAGCGCGGTGACGTAGAAGTGGTTGTCCGCACGCGCGACGAGCTGAACCTGCTCGATAGCCGTGCGGTGCAGGACTTCTTTGCTAACGAACACATTGACCAGGTGTATCTGGCGGCGGCGAAAGTGGGCGGCATTGTCGCCAACAACACTTACCCGGCGGATTTCATCTACGAGAACATGATGATTGAGAGCAACATCATTCACGCGGCGCACCTGCACAACGTGAATAAGCTGCTGTTCCTCGGTTCATCCTGCATCTACCCGAAAATGGCAAAACAGCCGATCGCGGAAAGCGAACTGCTGCAGGGCACGCTGGAGGCAACCAACGAGCCTTACGCGATTGCCAAGATTGCCGGGATTAAGCTCTGCGAATCTTACAACCGTCAGTACAACCGCGACTATCGCTCGGTGATGCCGACCAACCTGTACGGACCGCACGACAACTTCCACCCGAGCAACTCGCACGTGATCCCGGCGCTGCTGCGTCGCTTCCACGAGGCGACCGCCGAGAACGCACCGGATGTGGTGGTGTGGGGCAGCGGCACGCCGATGCGCGAATTCCTGCACGTGGACGACATGGCTGCCGCCAGCATTCACGTGATGGAGCTGGATCGCGAAGTGTGGCAGGAGAACACCGAGCCGATGCTGTCGCACATCAACGTGGGAACCGGCGTGGACTGCACCATTCGCGAGCTGGCGCAAACCATCGCGCAGGTGGTGGGCTACAAAGGCCGCGTGGTGTTTGACGCGACGAAACCGGACGGCACGCCGCGCAAACTGCTGGACGTGACCCGTCTGCATCAGCTGGGCTGGTATCACGAGGTATCACTGGAGCAGGGGCTGGCCAGCACCTACCAGTGGTTCCTGGAAAACCAGCACCGCTTCCGGGGGTAACGATGTTTTTAAGTCAGGAAGATTTTGCCACGGTGGTGCGTTCCACTCCGCTCATCTCGATTGATTTGATCGTGGAGAACGAACGCGGCGAGTTCTTGCTGGGGAAACGAACCAACCGTCCTGCACAGGGCTTCTGGTTCGTGCCCGGCGGGCGCGTGCAGAAGGATGAGACGCTTCATGATGCGTTTGAGCGTCTCACTCTGGCGGAACTGGGCCTCCAGCTGCCGATGGCGGCGGGCCAGTTTTACGGGGTCTGGCAGCACTTCTATGACGATAACTTTTCAGGCACCGGGTTCACCACGCACTACATCGTGCTGGGGTTCCGCCTGAAGGTGACTCAGGCAGACCTGCGTCTGCCTGATGCTCAGCATGACGACTACCGCTGGCTGGCACCGGAGCCGCTTCTGGCAAGCGAGAACGTCCATGACAACAGTCGGGCGTATTTCCTGGCGGATCGTCAGGCCGAGGTGCCAGGCATATGAAAATCCTCGTATACGGAATTAACTACTCGCCGGAATTAACCGGTATCGGAAAATATACCGGCGAGATGGTCGAGTGGATGGCGAGCCAGGGACATGACGTGCGGGTCATTACCGCGCCGCCGTACTACCCGGAATGGAAAGTCGGTGAGCGCTACTCAAGCTGGCGCTACCGTCGTGAAGAGGGGGCGGCAACCGTCTGGCGCTGCCCGCTTTATGTACCTAAGCAGCCCTCGACGCTGAAACGGCTACTGCATCTCGGCAGCTTTGCCCTGAGCAGTTTTTTCCCGCTGATGGCGCAGCGTCGCTGGAAGCCGGATCGCATCATTGGTGTGGTGCCGACGCTGTTTTGCACGCCGGGCATGCGCCTGCTGGGCAAACTCTCCGGCGCACGCACCCTGCTGCACATACAGGATTATGAAGTGGACGCCATGCTGGGCCTGGGGATGGCAGGCAAAGGCAAGGGTGGAAAAGTGGCGAAGCTCGCCAGCGCCTTTGAGCGTAGCGGTCTGCATAACGTGGATTACGTTTCGACCATCTCACGCTCGATGATGAACAAGGCGCAGGAGAAGGGCGTACCTGCCCGGAAGGTGATCTTCTTCCCGAACTGGTCCGAAGTGGCGCGTTTTCGCGACGTGACGGAGCAGGACGCTCAGACGCTACGCGCCCAACTCGGTTTGCCTGAAGACCAAAAAATCATTCTTTACTCAGGCAACATCGGCGAAAAGCAAGGGCTGGAAAGCGTGATTGAAGCGGCTCAGCAGCTTAACGAGCATCCGTGGATGTTTGTGATTGTCGGGCAGGGCGGCGGGAAAGCGCGGCTGGAAAAGATGGTCAGCGAACGCGGCCTGAGCAACGTGAAATTCTTCCCGCTTCAGTCTTACGAGGCGTTACCTGCGCTGCTGAAGATGGGCGACTGCCATCTGGTGGTACAAAAACGTGGCGCGGCGGATGCGGTGTTGCCTTCCAAGCTGACAAACATTCTGGCGGTGGGCGGCAACGCGGTGATCACGGCAGAAGCCGAAACTGAATTAGGCCAGCTGTGTGACAGCTATCCGGGGATTGCCGTGTGCGTCGAACCGGAATCGGTCCCGGCACTGGTCACCGGCATTGAACAGGCACTTGCCATGCCGAAAGTGAACACGGTGGCACGTGAATATGCCGAACGCACGCTCGAGAAAGAGAACGTGCTGAGTCAATTTATTGCAGATATACGGGGATAAATCATGAGTCAAACCACTTTGTATCCGGTCGTAATGGCGGGTGGATCCGGGAGCCGGTTGTGGCCACTGTCCCGCGTGCTTTATCCAAAACAATTTCTGTGCCTGAAGGGTGACCTCACCATGCTGCAGACGACGGTAAACCGTCTGCACGGTGTGGAGTGTGAAAGCCCGGTGGTGATTTGTAACGAACAGCACCGCTTTATTGTTGCCGAGCAGCTGCGCCAGCTGAATAAACTCACAGAAAACATCATTCTGGAGCCTGCCGGACGTAATACCGCGCCTGCTATCGCCCTCGCGGCGCTGGCGGCAAAACGCAGCAGTCCTGATTGTGACCCGCTGATGCTGGTGCTGGCGGCAGACCACGTTATCCAGCAGGAAGAGGCGTTCCGCGAGGCGGTGCGTGCGGCGATCCCTTACGCCGAAAGCGGCAAACTGGTGACCTTCGGCATCGTGCCGGATCTGCCAGAAACCGGCTATGGCTATATTCGCCGCGGTAATGTGACGCCTGGCGAAGGCGACAGCGTGGCGTTTGATGTGGCGCAGTTTGTCGAAAAACCGAATCTGGAAACCGCTCAGGCCTACGTCGCCAGCGGTGAGTACTACTGGAACAGTGGGATGTTCCTGTTCCGTGCCGGGCGCTATCTGGAAGAGCTGCGCAAATACCGTCCGGATATTCTGGATGCCTGTGAGAAGGCGATGGCAGTGGTGGACCCGGATCTCGACTTCATCCGCGTGGATGAGGAGGCGTTCCTCGCCTGCCCGGAAGAGTCCATTGACTATGCGGTGATGGAACGCACGGCCGACGCCGTTGTGGTTCCGATGGATGCGGGCTGGAGTGATGTGGGCTCCTGGTCCTCACTGTGGGAGATCAGCGCCCATACCCCGGAGGGTAACGTCCATCACGGCGATGTCATTAGCCACAAAACGGAAAACAGCTACGTCTACGCCGAGTCCGGCCTGGTGACCACGGTTGGGGTGAAAGATCTGGTGGTTGTCCAGACCAAAGACGCCGTGCTGATTGCCGACCGTAACGCCGTGCAGGACGTTAAAAAAGTGGTCGAGCAAATCAAGGCCGATGGCCGACACGAACACCACATTCACCGCGAAGTGTACCGTCCGTGGGGAAAATATGACTCCATCGATGCAGGTGAGCGTTATCAGGTGAAACGCATCACCGTGAAGCCGGGCGAAGGGCTGTCGGTGCAGATGCACCATCACCGCGCCGAGCACTGGGTCGTGGTGGCGGGCACGGCTAAAGTCACCATCGACGGCGAAGTCAAACTGCTGGGTGAAAACGAGTCCATCTATATTCCGCTGGGGGCCACGCACTGTCTGGAGAACCCGGGGAAAATTCCTCTCGATTTAATTGAGGTGCGCTCCGGCTCGTATCTGGAAGAGGACGATATCGTGCGCTTCCAGGATCGCTACGGCCGGGTGTAGCACTCTGCAATACGCCCGGTGGCGCTGCGCTTGCCGGGCCTACGAATGACAAAAAAATCAATTTGGCCATTTAGTGGTCAGGGCCGACTGTTGCCTGAAAAAGGGGTCATCATGGAAAAATTAACCTGTTTTAAAGCCTACGATATTCGCGGCAAGTTGGGCGAAGAGCTGAATGAAGATATCGCGTGGCGCATTGGCCGCGCCTATGGCGAATACCTGAAGCCGCAGACCATCGTGCTGGGCGGCGACGTGCGTCTGACCAGTGAATCCCTGAAGCTGGCGCTGGCGAAAGGGTTGCAGGACGCGGGCGTGGACGTGCTGGATATCGGACTTTCCGGGACCGAAGAGATTTACTTTGCCACCTTCCACCTGGGCGTGGACGGCGGTATTGAAGTGACCGCCAGCCACAACCCGATGGACTACAACGGCATGAAGCTGGTGCGCAAAGGTGCGCGTCCTATCAGCGGCGACACCGGCCTGCGCGACGTGCAGCGTCTGGCGGAAGCCAACGATTTCCCGCCGGTAAACGACGCGAAACGCGGCAGCTATAAGCAAATTAACCTGCAAAAAGAGTATATCGATCACCTGCTGGGCTACATCAACGTGGCGAACATCAAGCCGCTGAAGCTGGTTATCAACTCCGGTAACGGCGCGGCCGGCCCGGTGGTGGATGCCCTGGAAGCCCGCTTTAAAGCGCTGAACGTGCCGGTGACCTTCATCAAAGTGCACAACACCCCGGACGGCAACTTCCCGAACGGTATTCCTAACCCGCTGCTGCCGGAGTGCCGCGACGACACCCGTAACGCGGTGATTGAGCACGGCGCGGATATGGGCATTGCCTTTGACGGCGATTTCGACCGCTGCTTCCTGTTCGACGAGAAAGGGCTGTTCATCGAGGGCTACTACATTGTCGGCCTGCTGGCGGAAGCGTTCCTTGAGAAAAACCCGGGTGCGAAAATCATTCATGACCCGCGTCTTTCCTGGAACACCGTCGATGTGGTGTCAGCGGCAGGCGGCACGCCGGTGATGTCCAAAACCG
>NZ_JBMKIF010000054.1:0-17781 GCF_049238025.1 Enterobacter cloacae complex sp. IR5458 | reverse complement strand
CACCTCTGACTGAGAGTTTACTCACTTAGCCGCGTGTCCACTATTGCTGGGTAAGATCAGCTGCGCGGTAAACCTGTTTCAGGTCACGGGTTACCGCTTTATAGTCTTTCCACGCCAAGAACCGCAGGCTGTTGCGTGCCATGTGTACTATGCACAACTGGATCTGCGTCTCCGGGTACAACGTGAGGATCGGTGTTTGATCGAGGCGCCTGTGGCACACGCAGGCTGAGGAGCCAGGCGCTGTCCATTGCCTGATCAGGCCGCCCCCCTGTGCCTTGCCTGAGCAGTTGACCTGCATCAATGGGGCGGGAGAACGCTGCACATTGACTCTTGAAGTTTTTCATAGCAGGTCTAGTATTACAAAGTATTGCAAGGATTTCCTTGGCCGGAACCGCAAAGCGACGCGATTGGAGAGGGTGAGATGAAAGCGCACCTACAGGTGATTTTCACGCTCGATGAATTGGCTGCGTACTTGAAAGTCGGCAAGCGGACGCTTTATCGGCTCGCCGCACACGGGGAAATTCCGGCTTTCAAGGTGGGCGGGACGTGGCGGCTTCGTCAAAGTGAAATCGATCAGTGCATCAATGATCAGACCCGAGCCGGAGCAAAGAAGGAGGTGATGCGCAAGCGTGAACAGCAGAAGTCATCCGAGCAGCCCGTGTCGCCTGGGCGCACTGCCCGTCGCAGCAGGCAAAGGGCTTGAGTAACTCGTTTTCCAATTTTTCTGGAGGTATGACATGGACATCGATTTCAAGAAGTTGGCTCCCTGGAACTGGTTCAAGAACGAGCAGCAAGAGCAGCAGACCGCCTCTTCCCTGCCGGTGCAGCGCAATGACCTGCCAGCGGCGAGCGGGCCAGTCAGCCCGCTCCTGCAACTGCATCGGGAAATCGACCGGCTGTTCGATGACGCATTCCGGGGCTTCGGTTTTCCGGCGTTGAACATGCCGCAGTGGCCATCCGATTGGTCGGGCATGCTGAAGCCGGCCCTGGACATCCAGGAAACCGACAAGCAGTACAAGATTGCCCTGGAAGTGCCCGGTGTCGAGGAGAAGGACATCCAGATCACCCTCGACAACGACGTGCTGATGGTGCGTGGCGAGAAGCGCCAGGAACAGGAGAAGAAGGAAGGTGGCTTCCACCGTGTGGAGCGCTCCTACGGCAGCTTTCAGCGTGCCTTGAACCTGCCTGACGACGCCAACCAGGATTCGATCAAGGCATCGTTCAAGAACGGGGTGCTCACGGTCACGATCGACAAGCGCGAGGTCAGCGCGCCGAAGCAGGGACGCTCGATCCCGATCAACGGCTGACGTCGCCGGCTCGTTCGTCACAAGAAAAACCCGTCCCGAGACGAGGTGTCGCGGCTCGCGATGCCTCGTCGCCTCAACCTTTTCAACCTTCTAAGGAGCATCAGCATGGCCAGAAAACAATGCCAGGTCTGCGGCCAACCCGCCACCGTGCGGGTGGAAGCCAATCTCAACGGTCGTCACAGCACCATGCTGTTGTGCGACGACCATTACCGGCAATTAGTGCGCCAGCAAAAGCGCACCGTTTCGCCGCTGGAAGCCTTGTTCGGTTCGCGCAGCGGCCTGTTCGAGGACTTCCTCGGCAGTGACTTCTTCCGCATCGGCGACGACGCGACGCCAGTTGCCGCCGATACCGATGACGTGGTCGATGCCTCGTTTGGCGAGCCCGCCGCCGCAGGTTCGGGTGTGCCGCGCCGTCGCGGCAGTGGGCTGGCCAGCCGCATCAGCGAACAGTCGGAAGCCTTGTTGCAGGAGGCCGCCAAACACGCTGCCGAATTTGGCCGCTCCGAGGTGGATACCGAACATCTGCTGCTGGCGCTCGCCGACAGCGACGTGGTCAAGACCATCCTGGGTCAGTTCAAGATCAAGGTCGATGACCTCAAGCGGCAGATCGAGTCTGAGGCCAAGCGCGGGGACAAGCCCTTCGAGGGCGAGATCGGCGTGTCGCCGCGCGTGAAGGATGCGCTCAGCCGCGCCTTCGTAGCCTCCAATGAACTCGGCCATTCTTATGTCGGTCCAGAGCATTTCCTGATCGGTCTGGCCGAGGAAGGCGAAGGGCTGGCCGCCAACCTGCTGCGCCGCTACGGCCTGACGCCGCAGGCGCTGCGCCAACAGGTCAGCAAGGTGGTCGGCAAGGGCGCCGAGGATGGCCGCGCTGAGACGCCGACCAACACGCCAGAACTCGACAAGTACTCGCGCGACCTGACCAAGATGGCGCGCGACGGCAAGCTCGACCCGGTGATCGGCCGCGCGCAGGAGATCGAAACCACCATCGAGGTGCTGGCCCGGCGCAAGAAGAACAACCCGGTGCTGATCGGCGAGCCGGGTGTGGGCAAGACCGCCATCGTCGAAGGGCTGGCGCAGCGCATGGTGGCGGGTGAAGTGCCCGAGACCTTGCGCGACAAGCGCCTGGTGGAACTCAACATCAACGCCATGGTGGCCGGCGCCAAATATCGCGGCGAGTTCGAGGAGCGCGTGCAGAAGGTGCTGAAGGAGGTGACCGAGCACCAGGGCGAGCTGATTTTGTTCATCGACGAGGTGCACACCATCGTCGGTGCCGGCCAGGGCGGTGGCGAAGGCGGGCTGGACGTGGCCAACGTGTTCAAACCGATGATGGCGCGCGGTGAACTCAACCTGATCGGCGCCACGACGCTGAACGAGTACCAGAAATACATCGAGAAGGATGCCGCACTGGAGCGGCGCTTCCAGCCGGTGACGGTGCCCGAGCCGACGGTGGCCCAGACCATCATGATTCTGCGCGGCCTGCGCGACACCTTCGAGGCGCACCACAAGGTCAGCATCTCCGAGGACGCGATCATCGCGGCGGCCGAGTTGTCCGACCGCTACATCACGGCGCGCTTCCTGCCGGACAAGGCGATCGACCTGCTCGACCAGGCGGCCGCGCGCGTGAAGCTGTCGGCCACGGCCCGGCCGGTGGCCGTGCAGGAGCTGGAGTCCGAACTGCACCAGCTGCGGCGTGAACAGGATTACGTGGCCGCGCGCAAGCAGTACGACCAGGCCGCCGAGCTCGGCAAGCGCATCGAAGCCAAGGAGGCCGAGCTCAAGAAGCTCGTCGAGAACTGGGAGCGGGAGCGGGCCTCCGGCAGTGCAGAGGTCAAGGCAGAACACGTGGCGCAGATCGTCTCGCGCCTGACCGGCATCCCGGTCAACGAGTTGACGGTGGAAGAGCGCGAAAAGCTGCTGCACTTGGAACAACGGCTGCACGAGCGCCTGGTGGGACAAGACGAGGCGGTCCGTGCCGTGGCCGATGCCGTGCGGCTGTCCCGCGCCGGCCTGCGCGAAGGCAGCAAACCGGTGGCTACCTTCCTGTTTCTGGGCCCGACCGGGGTGGGCAAGACCGAGCTCGCCAAGGCATTGGCCGAATCGATCTACGGCGATGAGCACGCCCTGTTGCGCATCGACATGTCGGAATATGGCGAACGCCATACCGTGGCGCGGCTGGTGGGCGCGCCTCCGGGCTATGTCGGTTACGACGAAGGCGGTCAGCTCACCGAGAAGGTGCGGCGCAAGCCCTACAGCGTGCTGCTGCTCGACGAGATCGAGAAGGCACACCCTGACGTCTACAACATCCTGCTGCAAGTGTTCGACGACGGTCGCCTCACCGACGGCAAGGGCCGGGTGGTGGATTTCACCAACACCATCATCATCGCCACGTCCAACCTGGGTTCGGACATCATCCAGCGACGGCTGAAGGCGCGTGGGGCGGCCGACGAGGAGTACGAAAAGACCAAGGCCGAGGTCATGGACGTGCTGCGCGGCCACTTCCGGCCCGAGTTCCTCAACCGCATCGACGAGATCATCGTCTTCCATGCGCTGGGCAAGGAGGAGATCCGCCACATCGTCGGCCTGCAGCTCGATCGCGTGGCGCGCAGCGCCGCCAGCCAGGGCGTGACGCTCACTTTCGATCAGACGCTGATCGACCATTTCGCGGAAGAAGGCTACAAACCCGAGTTCGGTGCGCGTGAACTCAAGCGCCTGATCCGCAGCGAGCTGGAAACTGCGCTGGCGCGCGAGATGCTCGGTGGCGGCATCGGCAAGGGCGATCACGCCAGCGCACGCTGGGACGACAAGGCCGAACGCGTGGTGTTCGAACGCAAAGAGCCACCGCAGACCCCGGCCGAGCCGGAGCAGCCGGATGCCGCGAAGGCGACCGAGACGCCGCACGGCGACGCTGGCAAAGGCTCGCGCAAGAAGAAGTCGGCGAGCGACGCATCTTGATGGCGGGCGAGGCTGCCGTGTCCGACCCCATCGGCCTGGCATGGGCAGCCTCCCTGGCCTCGATCGCGGTGGCGGTCGTGGCCGCGGGTCACGCGGTCGTCTACAAGCGTGATCCGCGGTCGGCCACGCCGTGGGGGCTGCTCATCAGCGGCGGCACTGCTCTCCCGCTCGCTGGCCATCCGTTTGCGTGACGGTGCGGCCCGTCTGTTCACCTGATCCTCTGGCAACTCGACTTTCGAGGAACAAGGCCCATGGAAAAAAAGAATCAATGGAATACCGGCTACTGGATCGTTGCCTTCCTGCTGTTGCTGAGTTTGCAGAGCTACTGGCAGACGGCGAAAACCGTCGAGCCGGTGCCCTACAGCGAGTTCGAGAAGGCGCTGGCCGAGGTGCGCGTGGCCGAAGTGCTGGTGTCGGATCGTACGGTGACCGGGCGCCTGAAGTCGCCGGACAGCCGGGGCAAGACGACGATCGTGGCAACGAGGGTCGAACCCGATCTTGCCGATCGCCTGTCGAAGTACGACGTGCCCTATGCCCGCGTGTTGGAGAGCACCTGGCTGCGCGATGTGCTGTCGTGGATCCTGCCAGCGGTAGCCTTCTTTGGCGTCTGGTTCTTCCTGTTCCGCCGCTTCGCCGAGAAACAGGGCATGGGCGGGTTTCTCAACATCGGTAAGAGCCGCGCCAAGGTGTTCGTGGAAAAGAACACCGGTGTGACGTTCGCCGATGTGGCGGGGGGGGATGAGGCCAAGGCGGAGCTGGTCGAGATCGTCGATTTCCTGAAGAATCCGCAGGACTATGGCCGTCTCGGGGCGCGCATTCCCAAGGGCGTGTTGCTGGTCGGCCCACCGGGCACCGGCAAGACATTGCTGGCCAAGGCTGTTGCCGGCGAGGCGGTGGTGCCCTTCTTCTCCATCTCCGGATCAGAGTTTGTCGAGATGTTCGTCGGCGTGGGTGCGGCCCGTGTGCGCGGCATCGGCGGCCACGACGAGCGCGAGCAGACCCTCAACCAGCTGCTCACGGAGATGGACGGCTTCGACAGCTCGGTCGGGCTGATCATCCTCGCCGCCACCAACCGCCCCGAAATCCTCGACCAGGCGCTGCTGCGTGCCGGCCGCTTCGACCGCCAGGAGCTGGTGGACCGGCCCGACAAGAAGGGGCGGCTGGACATCCTGAAGGTTCATGTCAAGAAGGTGACGCTGGCCCAGGATGTAGACCTCGAACAGGTAGCCGCACTGACCACGGGCTTTTCCGGCGCGGACCTCGCCAATCTGGTCAACGAGGCGGCGCTGGCGGCGAGGAGACGCCGTGCGTCCGCCGTGGAATTGCAGGACTTCACCGCGACCATCGAGCGCATCGTGGCGGGCCTGGAAAAGAAGAGCCGCGTGCTCAATCCCAAGGAGCGGGAAACCGTGGCCCATCACGAGATGGGCCATGCGCTGGTGCTGCCCGAAACCGACCCCGTACACAAGATCTCGATCATCCCGCGCGGCATCGGCGCGCTGGGCTACACCTTGCAGCCCCCCACCGAAGACCGCTTCCTGATGACGCGTACCGATCTCGAGCACAAGATCGCCGTACTGCTGGGCGGGCGTGCCGCCGAAAAGCTGGTGTTCGGCGAGTTGTCTACCGGGGCGGCGGACGATCTGGCGCGAGCCACCGACATCGCCCGCGACATGATCACCCGCTTTGGCATGGACGAGGGCCTGGGCTACATCGCCTTCGAGGCGCAGCGGCCCCGCTTTCTCGATACACCGGAACTGGCCCACGGCGGTTGCCGGGTGGCCGAATCGACCCAGGCGCGCATCGATCAGGCTATCCGCGACATCGTGATGGGCGTGTTCGAGCACGCCTACCGGATTCTCGACATCAACCGCGCGGTGCTGGAGCGCTGTGCGTGCGAGCTGCTGGCGCGGGAAACGCTCGACGAAAGCGATATCCGTCAATTGACTCAAGGACTTGTTCGGAACTGAAAACAGTAGTAGGTGCCATTCAGAGTAAACCGACGGCTCTGTTCAGTGCGTCATCCAATTCGTCGGCATTGTTCAAGGAGAACCGATATGTCTGCATTGACTCCGTGGGACCCCTTCCGGGAACTGGATGAATTGCAAAACCGCCTGGCGACGATGTTCGGACGAATACCCCAGCGACAGGGCGCCCGTACCGGCAACGAAGCCATGACCACGGCGGACTGGGCACCAATGGCGGACATCAGCGAGGATGAGAACGCATTCCTCCTCAAGCTGGATCTGCCGGAGGTCCCCAAGGATGCCGTGCGCGTCAGCGCGGAAAACGGTGTGCTCACCATCAGCGGCGAGCGCAAACTGGAAAAAGAGGAGCAGGGCAAGAAGTTCCACCGCATCGAACGTGCGTATGGCCGCTTTGTGCGCAGCTTTGTCTTGCCTGACAACGTTGATCCGACCAAGGTGACGGCTTCCATGAAAGACGGCGTACTGGAAGTGCGGCTTGTCAAGGCCGAGCAAGCCAAACCGAAACAGATTGAAATCTCAGTCAACTAACTTCAATCAGGAGCCCAAGATCATGAATATCAAACAGCCACAATACACCTTCTCCGCACTTGCCCTGGCGGTCGTCGTCGGACTGAGCGGACCGGCTCTGGCCCAATCGGCGGCAGGTTCTAGCCCAGGTGCTGCAGCACCCTCTGCCGCATCCAAGGCGGCACAGCCACAAGTAGATGACAAGGCCGCCCGGGAAGCCGATAAAAAGCGTGCCGAGCTCACTCAAGACGCCATCACGGCGCTCACCAAGACCCAGGAGGCTTTGACCCTCCTTGATGCAAAGAAGACCAAGGAGGCGCTTGCTGCGCTGGAACTGGCCAGCGGAAAGCTGGAACTGGTATTGGCACGTGACGCCAAACTTGCTTTGGCGCCGGTCGATGTACGCGTCATCACCCACGATATCCACGCCAACGTGGAATCGGTAAAGAAAGCGGTCAAGTTGTCTCGGGAGTTGTTGGGTGATGGCGAGGTGCAAAAGGCCCGGCCCATCGTTGCCAATCTGGCCAGCGAAATCGTAATCCAAACCGACAACCTTCCGATGGCAACGTACCCGGCAGCGATCAAGTCGGCCGCACGGCTCATCGACAGCGGCAAGATCGACAACGCCAAAGCGGAACTCGCCCGAGCACTGAACACGCTGGTGGTGACCTCGGTCGCCTTTCCTCTGCCCGTGCTACGGGCCGAAGCCGCGATGGCAAAAGCTGAAAAGCTGGCCGAGACCGACAGGCGCGATGCCAAGCAGAACGAGGAGCTCAGCACCTTGCTGTCGTCCGTGCGCACGGAGATCGAGATGGCGCAGATCCTGGGTTATGGCAAGAAGGCGGACTTCAAACCCATTTTCGATCAGGTGAAGTCCATTGAGCAAAAGTCGGCTGGTGGCAAAAGCGGCAAGGGATGGTTCGACGAGTTGAAGACGCGCATCCAAAAGCTGTTTTGAGGTGATGAAGGGGCTGACTGCTCTGTCGGTCAGTCTCGCGATGTTCGCATTCAGCCCCAACAGATTCGCCTATTTTCACTATCTCATACGAGGCATATCACCATGAATGAGCAAACACCGAATCCCAATGCGACGAACGAAGGAATAAACGAACAAGCCGCGGTAAGCAGCCTTCCTGTCAGTCCAGAGTCCAAGCCTGAAGTCGTCACGGAGGTACAGCCTGAGGTTCAGAAAGAAACGGACTCGCAGGCGGCAGACAAACGTAAACAAGTCCTCGATGAGGCAGTCTCGGCCTTGTCGCTGACCAAATCAGCGCTGGCCGCACTTGACGGCAAGGACACTGCACGCGCATTGGCAACGCTGGCCGAAGTGACGGGAAAGCTGGAGCTGATCGTCGCGCGCGAACCCACGCTCGCCCTGGCCGGCGTTGATGTGCGCACCATCGTGCACGACTTGTTCGCCAACACGGAAACCATTGAGGCGATGACCGACGAGGCGCTGGATGCCCTCAAACATGGCGAGGTGCAACAGGCTCGCCACGTGCTGGCTTTGCTGGCCAGTGAAATCGTGATCACGGTCACCAACATCCCTCTGGCGTCCTATCCCGCAGCCGTGAAGGCAGTCGTGCCGCTGATCGATCAGGGCAAGATCGAAGAAGCCAAAGCCGCGCTGCAGTCAGCGCTCAGCACGCTGGTCGAGGAGCGCAGCGTGCTTCCGCTGCCCGTCCTGCGTGCGAAGCTGCTCCTGAAGCGCGCCGAGCCTCTGGTAGAAGATGGTCAGCGCAGCGAAGCATCCAATGAGCGCCTGGAGACATTGTTGAACGAAGCCCGGCAGCAGTTGGAAATGGCAGAACTGCTGGGCTATGGAAAAAGGAAGGACTTTGAGCCCCTGTACGCTGAACTCAAGAAAATCAAGGAAAAGACGGGAGGGGGAGGCGGCGGAAAAGGCTGGCTCGATGAAATCAAGGCAAAGCTGTCCAAGTTGTTCTGAAACCGCTGGATAGGGCGTAAGAGGGGCGCGTCGCGCCCCTCTCTTGGCTCAGGAGTGTTTGCTTTTTCACCCCATTAGATCTTTAGGAGATATAGCATGAATACAGACACCATCACCGATTCCAGTGCGGATGACCCCACCAAAGCACTGTGTTCGCTTAGCCAAAATTGGTGGCTTTTTGTGCTGCGCGGTGTCTTGGCATTGATTTTTGCAGCCCTCGCGTTCTGGATGCCACAATCGGCTCTGTTGGCCATGACCATCATGTTCGGCGCATTTTCCTTGGTCAATGGCGCGTTCAACTTGTTTGCAGCGGTGCGCCATATCCAGAAAAAAGAGCGCTGGGGCTGGTTGTTGTTCAGCGGCATTGTCGGCATACTTACGGGCGTCGTCGTCCTGGTTGCTCCTTGGGTCGCCACGATAGTCTTGGCTTCTTTTTTATGGGCTAGCGTGGGCTTCTGGGCGATTTTCACCGGTGTGCTGGAGATATCCGCCGCCGTTCGGCTGCGTCGGGAAATCAAGGGTGAAATCTGGCTTGCCCTCAGTGGACTGCTCTCGATTATCCTTGGTGCTATCGTCTTGTGGATATTTTTTACCCGTCCGGTCGAGTCATTCGTGGCCGCAGGCTGGCTGTTGGGTTTCCATGCGGCAGTCTATGGCGTCACGCTTTTGTTCTTGAGTTGGCGTCTTCGCAAAACGCGCCTGGGGTAAGAGCGTGCCAAACCAAAATCTATGGATATGAGCATCCTCGATTCATGCCTCCATAGAAATGACATCGAAGGAGTCATACATGCAGATACAATATAGCTATCGAGCTATCGACAAAGAGTTTCATGAACCTTGGCAGAGAGCTTTGGGAAATGTGATCGAGCACGCCCTCAAGCCATTGCTCGACAAACACACTAAAGATTCAGCGCGACTTCAAATCGTCCTTGATCGCGACAAGATCAAGCGGCAATTTCTGGCCAGTGGCTATATGCACCTGCCCGGCAAAAAGATTGTCAGTGTTACTGCATCACATGACGAGCTGACGCCCCTCGCGCAGATGCTCGCAAAGTCGTTGTTCCGTCAGGCCAAGAAGCATTTTGACCGACTGCATGCTCAGGATCAAATCAAGCGCAAAGCACGACGCGAGCGCTTGCGCGAGCTCAAGGTGCGGATTGCCGCAAAACCCGCATCAGCCGCCCATGAGGCCGAGGTGATCCGAATGCCTCTACTGTCGAAACTTGAGGCTGTCGCAAGGCGTGAGCTGGCTTATCTGCGGGCCGTCGGCGATTTACCGCGCGATTATCCGACGCTGCGCGACGTGGTGGATGAAGCGATTGTCCGAGCTAAGGTGGAATGGCAATCCGTGCCGGGGGAAAAAGAGGCTTACACCGGTCTTTTGAAGCATCTGTTCGCCGTCCTGGATAACGAAGTGGCAAGCAGCCGGCAATTTGGCGAATTCGTTTCTCTGGACGCGCCGGTCGAACCGGATGCCCAAGACGTGGCCGAGGCCATGGTGGAAGAGGAAATCTTCGAATTTTATCAGCACGATGACACACTCAAGCTGGCCGATATTTTCGCTGGCAGTCAGCATCCCGATGTCGCAACGATCGCGGAACAGGAGGAGCTGATTGATCGGACGAGCGAGTTCGCTTTTGCATTTGACCTGCTGAAGGACATGCCGCGTTTGTGGCGGCGCATTTTTCTGCTTATCCGTGTGGACGGGCTGAATGCCAGCTGCGTCTCTGAAATCCTGCTGATTCCTAGTAAGGAAGATGCTGTCCGAAGGTGGCTCATGCAGGCCGAAGCATTCATCGCTGCTCATCTGGAAGAGGCCGGAGTAAGCAAAAACGGGAACGATTGGCTCCAAGGCGTTGATTGGTTGGCATTGTCTGTGACCCGAAGCGAGGCAGCCTCACTGTGGTCCAAGGAGGCGAACCATGAAGAATGATCTTCACCTCGTCTGCCCGCACTGCCAGTCCATCAACCGCGTACCGACTGCGAAGCTATCGGAACATCCCAACTGTGGCCGCTGCCAGCAGCCCTTGTTCACGGGCGAGCCCATCGAGTTGACCACGGCGACGTTCTCGCGCCACGTGGAGCGCAGCGATCTGCCGCTGCTGGTCGATTTCTGGGCGCCATGGTGCGGGCCGTGCAAGATGATGGCGCCACAGTTCCAGCAAGCGGCGCACCAGCTCGAACCGAGGATCCGGCTGGCGAAGGTGAATACCGAGGCTGAGCCCCACCTGGCCACGCAGTTCGGTATCCGCAGCATCCCGACGCTCGCCCTGTTCCAGGGTGGGCGGGAGATCGCCCGTCAGGCCGGCGTGATGGGCGCGCAGGACATCGTGCGCTGGACGTCGACGCAAGTGGGACGCTGACCGATGCAGGGCTTGCTCGGCACTACACTAATCCTGCTGGCGGCTTGCAGCCTGGCGGCGATGGCGACGGCGGCGTTCAGAGTGCCCGCCTTGCTGGGGTATCTCTCTGTCGGCGTTGTACTGGGCCCCTCAGTCATCGGCGTGATCGCGCCGGGGGAGACGCTGAGCTTTCTGTCCGAGCTGGGCGTGGCGCTGCTGTTGTTCATGGTCGGACTGGAATTCTCCCTCGGAGACTTCTGGCTCGCCCGCAGGACGGTGCTGATGGCGGGCGCTCTGCAGATGATCGCCGTGGCCCCGCCGCTGATCCTGCTATTGATGTGGCTGGGGCAGCCCGGCCAGAGCGCCGCGCTGCTCGGCACTGCGGCGGCCATGTCGTCCACGGCGCTGGTCAGCCGACAACTGGCCGACCAAGGTGAGCTCACCACCCGCCATGGACGCAGTGCCATCGCCGTGCTGGTCTTTCAGGACCTGGCCAGCGTGCCCCTGCTGGCCTTGCTGGCGATCTGGGCGCGCGGCGAGTCGCCGAAGATCGAGCATGTGCTGCTCGAAGTATTCGGTGTGCTGCTGCTGTTCGCGGCAGCGGCCCTCGCCTCGCGCCGTCTGTTGCATGGCCTGCTGGGCTGGGTGGCACGGCGGGGCCACGAGGAATCGTTCGTGCTCGTCTCCTTGTGCGTGGTGGTGGCTGCCGCCGCCGCTGCGCACGCGGTCGGCGTATCCGCCGCCCTGGGGGCCTTCCTCGCCGGGATGGTGCTGGGCGAGAGCGACTTCCGGCACCACATGGAAAGCCACCTCAGGCCGTTTCGCGATGTGTTGTCGGGCGTGTTCTTCGTGACCATCGGCCTGCAACTGGACGCAGCACAGATTCTTTCGGCACCGCTGGCGGTGCTGGCGTGGCTGGTGGTGCTGGTACCGGTCAAGATCCTGCTCAATACGCTGGCCTTGCGGGCGACGCGCCTGTCCGCCCTCGATGCCTGGCGCACGGGCATAGCGTTGGGGCACGGCGGCGAGTTCGCCCTGCTGTTGTTGGGCACGGTCTTGCAGCAGCATCTGATCCCCGCGACCGTCGTCCAACCCATGCTGGTCGCGCTGGTGCTCAGCATGGCCCTGGCACCGCTACTGATCCGCCATCACGATGTACTTGCCCGGTTCTTGAGCCGCACCGGCGGCGTCATTCAGCCACCCCAGGCTGAAGAAGTCGAGATCGCCGCGCAGACGACGCGATATCGAGACCATGTCATCATTTGCGGCGCGGGCGAGCTTGGCCTGACAGTCAGCGAGATTCTTCGCCACGCCGGCGTGGCGCATCTGCTGCTGGAGGCGGACGCGCAGAAGGTCGAGGCCGCGCGTGCCGCCGGCGCGCCGGTGTTCCATGCCGATGCCAGTCGGCCCGATACCTTGCTGGCTGCCGGCTTGACGCATGCGCACTTGGTGGTGCTGACGTTCGCCCATGCCCAGCAAGCGTTGCGCATCGCCCAGGCGATTGCCGAGCACCGTCCGGCGCTGACCTTGTGGGTGTCATGCAGAAGTACGACCGCGGCCGATGCATTTCGCGCCATGCCCAACGTGCGCGTGTATCAGCAATCCTTTGCCGCAGCTATTGGGCTGGCGGAACAGGTGATGTCGACGCTTGGCATGTCGACCGAGCTGATTGAAGGACACATCAGCGCAATGCGCCGCCGTCTCGACAGCAACCGTTTTCCAGGGAGTTCATCGTCATGAAATCAACACGCCTTAACCCATTTCAGGTCTTACGTGACCAATTGGCCATCATGAGTTTTTACGAGCGCTTCGAGCAGGTTGTCGCGCTCGTGCTGTCGGCGGTGATCGCCGTCATCATCGTGGTGTCGCTGTTCCAGCTCATCGCCATCGTCTTCACGCTGCTGGTTCTCGATGCCTTCAATCCCCTGGACCACAAGGTATTCCAGAGCGTGTTCGGCATGATCATGACGCTCTTGATCGCGATGGAGTTCAAGCATTCCATCGTGCGCGTGGCGCTGCGTCGGGACAGCATCATCCAGGTCAAGACGGTGGTCCTGATCGCGCTGATCGCACTCTCCCGCAAGTTCGTGATCCTCGACTCCGACGCGAGCCCCGCAAAGATAGCCGCGCTGGCAAGCGCCACGCTGGCTCTGGGTGCGACCTACTGGCTGCTGCGCAAGCGCGGCGACCGCGCCGCCGAGACCTCTGAGCATGACCCGTCATCATCCCAGTGATCCGCGCACGGCGCTCTTGCAACACCGCTGGCTCAACCGCCTGCAGACCGGGCTGTTGGTCCTGACCATGGTAGGGATCGCAGCCGCAGCAGGGAGACTGCCGTTTGGGGAAGGCTGCCTGTGGCTCGCGCTGTTTGCCGTTGCAGGTGCGTTGCTGCTGGAACCGGTAGCCGCGTCGGCGCTGAGCTTGCGCCTGTACCGCGTACGGGCCTTGCACCCGCAAGAAGCCCACGAGATGTGGGCCCTGTTGCGCGAGCTGCCCGCCCGTGCCGGTTTGCCCGCCACGCCGGTGCCGCACTATGTGCCCAGTGCCGTCGTCAACGCCTTCGCCACCGGGATCGAAGCAGGAGGCATCGATCGCCCTCACCGATGGCCTGCTGCGCAGCCTGAGCCCACGCGAGCTGGCGGGTGTGCTCGTGCACGAGGTCGCGCACATCGCTAATGAGGATCTGCGTGTCATGGGGCTGGCGGATTCCAACAGTCGCCTCACGAGCCTACTGGCCCTTATGGGACAGATCGCGATCCTGCTCAGCCTGCCCGCGCAGCTGGTTGGCGCGGCGGAGGTCTATTGGCCTGGTCTATTGTTATTGGCCGCATCGCCCCAGCTGGCCCTGCTCGCACAGCTCGGCTTGTCTCGCGTGCGTGAGTTCGACGCTGACCGCCTTGCGGCGGAACTGACTGGCGACCCGCAGGGGCTGGCGTCCGCGCTGGCGAAAATCGCGCGGGTCAGCCGCTCCTGGCGTGCCTGGCTATGGCCGGGATGGGGCAATCCCGAGCCCTCCTGCTTGTGCACGCGTCCGGCAACGCAAGAGCGCATCGCACGCCTGCTGACGTTGGCGCCTGGGCCAGCATCAGCGTTGCCACTCCGCGCGCCCCATTTTTTGCCGGAATCCGCTTTGGCGACGCGCCCACCGCGCTGGCGCCCGAGCGGGCTGTGGCGCTGATTGCCCATCAACAGGAGACGTCTCATGGCCTATCTCGACCCGTACCAACGCCCTGCGCCGGACCGCTTCGTCCGGCGCGGGCTCTTCATCACCGCCTGCATTGCCGCGCTCATGCTGCTGTGGCAGTTTCTGCCCGCCATCGAGGCATGGTTCAGTCCGCGCGAGGCAGCAGAACGCACCGTGATGGCGCGTGGCGATCTGGCGGCGGACGAGAAAACCACCATCGAACTGTTCGAAAAATCGCGCGCCTCGGTGGTCTACATCACCACCGCGCAATTAGTACGCGATGTCTGGACGCGCAACGTGTTCTCCGTGCCGCGCGGCACTGGCTCGGGCTTCATCTGGGACGACGCCGGCCACGTCGTTACCAACTTCCACGTCATCCAGGGCGCGTCCGAAGCCACCGTCAAACTGGCCGACGGCCGCGACTACCAGGCCGCGCTGGTGGGGACGAGCCCCGCGCACGACATCGCCGTGCTCAAGATCGGCGTCGGTTTCAAGCGCCCGCCGGCCGTGCCGGTCGGCACCAGTGCCGACCTCAAGGTGGGTCAGAAGGTGTTCGCTATCGGCAACCCCTTCGGCCTGGACTGGACGCTCACCACTGGTATCGTCTCCGCGCTCGACCGCTCGTTGCCGGGAGAAGCGGGCGGCCCGGCCATCGATCACCTGATCCAGACCGACGCCGCCATCAACCCCGGCAATTCCGGTGGCCCGCTGCTCGATTCGGCTGGGCGGCTGATCGGAATCAATACCGCCATCTACAGTCCGTCTGGCGCCTCGGCCGGCATAGGCTTTGCGGTGCCGGTCGATACCGTTATGCGCGTGGTGCCGCAACTCATAAAGACCGGCAAGTACATCCGTCCGGCGCTGGGCATCGAGGTGGATGAGCAGATCAACGCGCGTCTGCAGGCGCTGACCGGCAGTAAGGGCGTATTCGTATTGCGCGTGACGCCGGGCTCGGCGGCGCACAGGGCCGGGCTCGTCGGCGTCGAGGTCACCGCAGGCGGCATCGTGCCCGGCGATCGCGTTATCAGCATCGACGGTATCGCCGTCGACGACGTCACCACATTACAGGCCCGGCTAGACGACAAGAACGTTGGAGATGTTGTGGTCTTGTTAGTGGAGCGGGCCGGCAAGACTCGCGAGATGCTTGTGGAACTACAACCGGGAGTTTGATGGAAAGTGGGTCATGGATCTGCACAGCGAAGCAGCCAAGCGACTTCAGCCTTGCGCCGAACTACGAGCCCTAGCTAGGGATGGTCTGAAGTAGCCCTGTATTTCCGGCTGACTTCAGCCACTGCTGATTTTGAAAGCGGTGAACCGATCAAAAACGATCGGATCACCCGCTCATTTCGGTGCTTTCAGCCGTCGCGAGCACCTTGCGACGGCCATTTTCCGCATTACAGGCGCACCTCTCCTGCGCTTGCCAGCAAATGTCGGCGGGCCATCCATAGGTTCGACAGGGCAAACAGCGTCACCAGTTGTGCAGTGTTCCTCACCAGCCCTCGGAAACGTACCTTGGTGTAGCCGAACTGCCGCTTGATCACGCGAAACGGGGGCTCTACCTTCGCTCGCACTTGCGCCTTGGCCTTCTCGATCTTGCGCTTGGCTTTGTACAGGGCTCTGCGTTTATCGAGCATCTTGTAGGTGCTGCGGCGTGCTGCGACCTGCCAGATCACTTCTCGGTCGGCATGCTCGGAGCGCTTTTCGACGCCGGTGTAGCCGGCATCGGCGCAGACGACGTTCTCGTCGCCGTGCAGCAGCTTGTCGACCTGGGTGACATCCGCCACGGTGGCTGCCGTGCCCACCACGCTGTGTACCAGCCCCGATTCATCATCAACGCCGATGTGCGCCTTCATGCCAAAGTAATACTGGTTCCCCTTCTTGGTCTGGTGCATTTCCGGGTCGCGCTTGCCGTCCTGGTTCTTGGTTGAACTGGGCGCGTGGATCAGCGTGGCATCGACGATAGTGCCCAGGCGCAGCGACAGACCGCGATCCCCCAGGTAGCCATTGATCACGCAGAGGATGCCGGCTGCCAGCTCATGTTTCTCCAGCAGACGACGGAAGTTGAGGATGGTGGTTTCGTCAGGAATACGCTCCATGCTCAGCCCGGCTAACTGACGTAGGATGGTCGTCTCGTACAGCGCTTCTTCCATGGCCGGATCGCTGTAGCCGAACCAGTTCTGCATCAGATGGATACGCAGCATCGCCATCAAGGGATACGCCGGGCGACCACCTTCGCCTTTCGGATAATGCGGTTCGATCAGGGCAATCAGCCCTTTCCACGGCACCACCTGACCCATCTCGATCAGGAACAGTTCCTTGCGGGTCTGCTTGCCCTTGCCGGCATACTCGGCGTCGGCGAAGGTCATCTGCTTCATGGAAGAACTCGGGTGGCGGGATCAGCGTATTTTGAATCGCCACGGATAATTTAGACACTTCCGAGCCGTTGATAATACTGGTTTTCATATTCTGTCGGTGACATCTGATCGCTGGAACCATGCCGACGCTTACTGTTATAAAACATTTCGATGTAATCAAAAATATCGCTGCGGGCTTCTTCCCGCGTTCCGTAGATCTTTTTCTTTATCCGTTCGCGTTTCAACAACTGGAAAAAGCTTTCTGCAACCACATTATCATGGCAATTACCGCGACGGCTCATGCTGCCCTCCAGGCCGTGTGATTTCAGGAACGACTGCCACTCATGGCTTGTGTACTGACTGCCCTGATCCGAATGAACCAGCACCTGTTTTTGGGGGTTACGCCGCCATACAGCCATCAGCAGTGCGTTCAGGACAATGTCTTTTGTCATCCGGGATTGCATGGACCAGCCGATAATTTTGCGTGAGAACAGATCAACAACCACGGCAAGATACAGCCAGCCTTCGTGGGTCCTGATGTAGGTTATGTCCGTTACCCAACGTTCATCCGGAGCATCCGGATTGAACTGTCGCTGGAGCCTGTTGGGCGACACGATACTGGCCTCGCCTTTACGTGCCCGCGGGCTCCGGTATCCGACCTGAGCCTTTATCCCGACACGTTTCATCAGTCGCCAGACTCTGTTCACTCCGCACTGTTGCCCGCTGTCCCGCAGATCCAGATGGATTTTGCGATAACCATAGACGCATCCCGATTCCAGCCAGAACTGTTTAATCTGTCCTGTCAGTCTCAGGTCTGCCTGATGGCGTTGTGAATGCGGCTGCTGAAGCCAGGCGTAAAAACCACTGGGATGAACATCCAGCACCCGACAGAGCAGGCGAACAGGCCAGCAACAGGTGTTGTCACGGATAAAGGCGTACCTCAGTCGGACAGCTTTGCGAAGTACGCCGCTGTAGATTCAATCTGTCAATGCAACACCCCTTTCAATTATCTCTTTCGGTGTTTTGAACTTCAGTGTCTTTCTCGGTCTGTTGTTTAGCTGAGCAGCAACCAGATCTAGTTCATGTTGAGTATATTGGGCAAGACATGTCTTTTTAGGAAAGTACTGCCGAATTAGCCTGACCTGCCCCCACGATTAGATACAACACTCAGTTAGTAACGTCGGAATCTTCATTCT
>NZ_JBMKIF010000053.1:0-17866 GCF_049238025.1 Enterobacter cloacae complex sp. IR5458 | reverse complement strand
AGAATGAAGATTCCGACGTTACTAACTGAGTGTTGTATCTAATCGTGGGGGCAGGTCAATGGTTCTATATCATTTTCGTCGGACATTAATTTTATAGGATTAGCTTTTATTGGGGTACCATTCAAAGTTATCACAAAACCCTTTTGTATTATGAATGACAATGAATGCTTTATTTGATCATATAGATCAGTCAAATAACTTTCCTCAGAAAATTTTTGAGATATATTCGAATGAAGATTAGTTATGGTTATTGTTGTGCCACCTGTAATATCATTAACAAAATCATTTTCTTTGATTGGTATTGTCCATGCATCGCTTGATATCCACTCTGGTGTAATATCTACTTCGAATGCACCTTCCGGATGATTTGAATTAATTTTACATTTAGTACCCATTTTGAATATTGCTCGTTTCATACCAATACCATATACACCTACGGTCCCCTCATCTTCATCAGCCTCACGATGTGGTCGCCCCATCCTAAAAGCGTAATCGCGATCAGATTTAGCAATCCCGCCGCAGTTATCAGTGATAGAAAAACTGTCTTGTGTAATAACTAAATCCGCCTTGAACCCTGCATATGGGGTGTCATTTTTTTTTGTATTACTAGTCCTCAATGCACCATCAACACAGTTATCAAGAAGGTCAAGTATAGCGTCATTCAATTCAATATCACGTGTGAGCATACTCACAAAAAATCTTTTTGAGGGCTGGAAATCGGCAGTCAAATCTTGATTTATGTGATTCAATGAAGTCATAGCTATTCCTTTCAAATTTTTTGATATTAACTTTCAACTAATTATTAAGCTATATGGATATTTATACAGCCTATAGTTTTAATTCAAACAATTTTGCAGAGCATCACTCAAATCTTAGTCCCTACAGATATAGGCATAACATCTTAATTTTTACAAATTTTACTGCAATTCATGTTTACCATGAATGAAATTACCATTAATTAATAACTATAAGAAATTTGAATTGCTACTGCACCTTAGTTTCTTAAATGAAGAGGTAAAGTTACTACGTTTAAATAAACCTGAAAAGCCTTAAAGCATTTTAGCGTTTATGATGAACGAAACTCTTTAGCTAAGAGACCCTAAAACAACTAAATTTTTGCCCTAACAGCTATCGCATCAAAATGTAGCGATAGTGATATGAATACACCTAAACATATTGACAAGCAACATTATCATGGGCGCACAGCTTTAACATCTCCGTGTTATTAAGAATTTTCTTTCAAACACTCCTTGGATACGAAGGTTATCAAATTTGAATTATAAAATAACATCAATGATATCAGTTAGTTATTTTTAACGAGCTTGGTAAATTTTTAAAAATAAAGAGTTCGTAAAGCTAAAAAATTCCAGACACAAAAAAAGCCGCCCTTAAGCGACTTTGATTTGCATCTTTTGGTGCCGAAGGCCGGACTCGAACCGGCACGTATTTCTACGGTTGATTTTGAATCAACTGCGTCTACCGATTTCGCCACTTCGGCACTGAAGGGGATGCGGAAACGTTGTGGATTATACCTGTCGCGCGCCGCCATGCAAGCGACGACGCGCGAAACCCGCGCTAAGTGCCCAAAAAACCACCGCCCTTCGTCACTCCAGCTCAGACACCGCCAGCCGAATCACCCCTGCCGCCTTCTGCTCCGGCAGCGCCAGCACCTTCGCCCACATCTCCTGCACCATATCGCAGGAGAGCTTCTCTTTGCCCGCCGCCTTCTCCGGCATCTGAAGCAGCTGGATGTCCTCGCCGTACTTATCGGCAAGCGCCTTCATAATCGGCCGCACATCCTCGACAGCCGCCTCGCGCTCGGCCGGGGTCACGGTGTGACGGTTTTTGCCGTAGGCCGCGCGCATCATGTCGGCGTCGGCCTGCATGCGCCGCGCCATCAGGTCTTTATCCAGCATGCGCATCGGGTTCACGCCGCCCTTCACCATCGGGTAGAGGAAGCGGAAGCAGGCGTCGTCGCTCACCTTCTGGATGGCGGCGGTCTGCTCCATGTTGATGGTCATGTAGTTCACCACGTTGGCGTCCGGGGCGTTTTGCAGGCGCGACATCTGCAGATGCAGGATCTGCGGCTGGATGGTGTCGATAATCTGCTGCTCCGGCTCGCCCGCTTTTTGCAGGGCGGCCATCTGGTCGAGAATGCGCTGATGCAGCGCAGGCTCCTGCTCCTTAATCACCTGCCAGGCGGGCATCGCGTTGAGGGCAGCATCCATCTGCTGTTCCGGCGCGCGCTGCCTGTCGAAGAACACCCAGAACGCCACGGCGGCAGCCGCGACGACGACAATCACAATACGGGTCCACGTTTTATTCATCTCGCATCCTTATCCTTGCGTTATGCCGGTTTACACCGGCACGCCGCTGTGGAAGCGAAACTCGTGGTCCGGTGTCGAGATAAGTGTGGCTTCAATTTCGCCAAAATGCTGTATGCGCGGTGAGATATCGTTGTCGCTCACCTGCTGGGCCAGCGTCAGGTAGTCCTGATAATGGCGCGCTTCCGAGCGCAGCAGCGAGAGATAAAACTTCTGCAGGTCGTCCTCGAGGAACGGGGCCAGCGCGGCGAAGCGTTCGCAGGAGCGGGCTTCGATGTAGGCGCCGCAGATGAGCTTGTCGATCAGCGTCAGCGGTTCGTGGGTGCGCACGTCCTTCAGCATCCCTTTGGCGTAGCGGCTGGCGGTGATTTTGACGTACGGAATGTCGCGGGCCAGCATCGCCTCGCGCACCTGCCAGAAGTGGTGCAGCTCCTCTTTAATCAGCAGCACCATGCTGTCGATGAGCGCCTGGCCCCACGGGTCGTCGGTTTTGGGCATCACGCTTTTGCCAATCTGCCTGTGCAGGGCGATGAAGTCCGGCTCCGGGCCGTCGCGGAAGGTGAACAGTTCGTAGGGTTTGAGCCAGTCGAGCAGCGCGTCGGCACCGCTTTCGTCGGCGACGTATTTACGAACCAGTAATAGCGCGGTCTGGGCGGCCTTGAGCTCGCACACCATGTGGTCGGTGAGCAGCAGCGGCAGATTTGCCGGGTCGCGGGCTTTATCAATCCATGCTTGCGGGGTCGGGCACGGGAGGAAGTTGAGTACGGGGGCGAGTATCTGCGGGTAATCCATGGTTCTGCCTTGAAAAAGCGGTGACGCGCGCCACCGCCTGAAACGCTTAGTGACGCACGCCGTCGTCGTCTTCGTCGACGTAATCTTCGTCGTCGCCTTCTTCGCCGTCTTCACCGTTCGGATCTTCGAAGTAGGTTCCCCAGCCGTCGTATTCCACCTCAAACTTCTCGGCCAGGTTCATCAGCTGTTCTACCTGCGCGTCAATCAGCTCCGCCTTCAGCGCGCCTTCGCTCAGGATGTCGCAGCAGATGACGGTGTCGCCCTCTTCCACTTCCAGCTCTTCCGGCTCGGTCACTTCGTAACCCAGCTTGAAGGCTTCCACCGCCATTTTTTCCAGCGCGTCGAAATCATCCGCAGAGAAATGGTGCTCGATGGTGTACAGCGCGTCCGGATCGCTACCGTCTTCCAGCAGCTCTTCAATAATCAGACGCGTCTCTTCGCGTTGCTCTTCCAGGTGTTCCGGGTTTGCCATGGCTCAATCCTCTTTAAAGTGCGGCAGATACTTCTATTTTCACACACGGACGGGTTTGCCTCCACCTTTGTAAGAAAGAATTGTGAAACGGGGTTGCAAATGAATAATTACACATATAAAGTGAATTTTAATTCAATAAGTGGCGTTCGCCAGGCGAGGATAAAATGTCCGATTTGTACAAGAAACACTTTCTGAAATTGCTCGACTTTACCCCTGCACAGTTCACTTCTCTGCTGACTCTTGCCGCACAGCTCAAAGCCGATAAAAAAAAGGGCAAGGAAGTACAAAAGCTTACTGGTAAAAACATCGCGCTCATCTTCGAAAAAGACTCGACCCGTACACGATGCTCTTTCGAAGTTGCCGCATTTGACCAGGGCGCACGCGTCACTTATTTAGGGCCGAGCGGCAGCCAGATTGGGCATAAAGAGTCAATTAAGGACACCGCACGGGTGCTCGGGCGGATGTACGACGGCATTCAGTATCGCGGCCACGGCCAGGACGTGGTCGAAACGCTGGCGCAATATGCGGGCGTGCCGGTGTGGAACGGCCTGACCAACGAGTTTCACCCGACGCAGCTGCTGGCGGACCTGCTGACCATGCAGGAGCACCTGCCGGGCAAAGCGTTTAACGAGATGACGCTGGTCTACGCGGGCGATGCGCGCAACAACATGGGCAACTCGATGCTGGAAGCGGCGGCGCTGACCGGGCTGGATCTACGTCTGGTGGCCCCGAAAGCCTGCTGGCCGGAAGAGAGCCTGGTAGCGGAGTGCAGCGCGCTGGCAGAGAAGCACGGCGGCAAAATCACCCTGACGGAAGACGTGGCGGCCGGCGTGAAGGGCGCGGACTTTATCTATACCGACGTATGGGTGTCGATGGGCGAAGCCAAAGAGAAGTGGGCGGAGCGGATTGCGCTGCTGCGCGGGTATCAGGTGAACGCGCAGATGATGGCGCTGACCGGCAACCCGAATGTCAAGTTCCTGCACTGTCTGCCGGCGTTCCATGACGACCAGACCACGCTCGGCAAGCAGATGGCGAAGGAGTTCGATCTGCACGGCGGGATGGAGGTGACGGACGAGGTGTTTGAGTCGGCGGCGAGCATCGTGTTCGACCAGGCAGAAAACCGGATGCATACGATTAAGGCGGTGATGGTGGCGACGCTTGGGGAGTGATCCTCTCTCCCACATTTTTATTCGGTGCGCTCTTCTTGCCGGGTGACGCTGCGCTTACCCGGCCTACAAAACCCGTAGGCCCGTGCAAGCGAAGCGCCGCCGGGCAAATCAGGCCTGCTCAATTGATTTTTCACCCCAAAAAAGGTACGTTTTCGCCTTAATTCCAGCGTGGACATGCCAGCATTATGCCGATTATTCAGTCTGTTGAACGTGCGTTGCAGATCCTCGACCTGTTCAACGAGCAGGCCACCGAGCTTAAGATCACCGACATCAGCAAACTGATGGGGCTGAGCAAAAGTACCCTCCATTCGCTGCTGAAAACCCTGCAGCTTCACGGCTATATCGATCAGAACCCGGAGAACGGTAAATATCGCCTCGGCATGAAGCTGGTCGAGCGCGGCCATTTCGTCGTGGGCTCAATGGATATTCGTCAGAAGGCAAAAGGCTGGCTGACGGATCTTTCCCGGCGGACCGGGCAGACCACCCATCTGGGGATCCTGGACGGGCGTGAAGGGGTCTATATCGAGAAGATTGAAGGCAAGCTGGCCGCCATCGCCTATTCGCGCATTGGCCGTCGCCTGCCGGTTCATGCCACCGCCATCGGCAAGGTGTTGATTGCCTGGCTGGGCGAGGCCGAGCTGAACGCCCTGCTGGAGGGCTATCAGTACACTACCTTTACCCCTTCCACTCTTGCCACCCGCGAAGCGTTGGTGGATGCGCTGAAAAAAACCCGCGAACAAGGCTACGCCCTGGACAGCGAAGAGAACGAGCAGGGCGTGCGCTGCGTGGCGGTGCCGGTGTGGAACCACGAGTCACGCGTGATTGCCGCCCTGAGCCTGTCGACGCTGACCTCGCGCGTGGACGACGCCGAGCTGGCTAATTTCCGCGAGCAGCTTCAGCAGGCCGGGCTCCAGCTCTCACGCGCGCTGGGCTACCCGGCCTGAGCCGCTACAGCGGCTCGTAGGTGAAGTAGTCGAAATCCGCGTGGCAGCCGTCACCGCTGATGTCCTCGCAGTGCAGCCCCACAAATGCGCCGGTGAAGAAGCCGCGCCCGCCGATGTAGTCGTCTGACAGTTTCCACGCCTCATAGGTTACCGGCACGGTGTGCCACGTCTCGCCGTCGAACGAGTAGCTGTAGCGATAGACCAGCGTATCCACATCGACGCGCAGCCAGACGCTCTGCGCACTCTCCGGCACCGGAATCGGCTGCTCGTGCAGCGGCCATGACGGCACGTTGTGGTCGAGCTGGATCACCTTGATCGTTCTCCCCTGCCCCTCCTCGTAGTCCACAAAGCAGTAGCTCCAGTTTTTGCTGTTGTAGTAGCAGGTCAGCCCCGCGCTCTGCTGGAAGTGGACCGGCGAGAACTGCATCCGCGTCTCCGCCCGGAAGGTGAAGTGCTGCCAGCGGCGCGCCACGGTCGACTGGGTGAAGGTCGAGTTAAGCGAGTCGTTGCCGTAGAGCCGTAAATAGCCGGGGCGCGCGGTGAGCGAGCCGAGGGTGTCGTCGAACAGAATGCGCAGGGTTTGCAGCTCCGGGTCAAGCGAACTGGCGTCAAAATCGTCCCGCCAGGTGGCCTGAGCGGCCGCAGGTTGCTCCGCCATATGCGGGCCGGGCACGGTCAGCTGCGCGTGCTTACCACCTTCGACATACGGCCAACCGTCGCGCCACTCAATACGGGCGATGCCGGTCTCGCGCCCCAGCGGGCAGTAGCCGCGCCCGCCGGAGGCCAGCAGCGGCACGCCGGGCAGGCGCAGCGGGCGACTGGTGAGGTAGGCCATATACCATTCCCCCGTGTGGGTCTGCAGCAGCGAACCGTGGCCGCTCTTCTGCAGCGGGTTCTCCGGCAGGTGCCAGCTGGTCATCATCGTCACCTCCGGGTGTAGCTCGTACGACCCGTCGATCGTTTTTGAACGCAGCACCACGACGGCGTGTTCATAGCTGGTGCCGCCTTCGGCAACCATCAGGTAGTACCATCCTGCGTGGCGATACAGGTGTGCGCCTTCGGTGTAGCAGAGCGGCGTGCCGGTAAACAGCGTTTTGCGCTCGGGCGAGAGGGTGCCGGTCTGCGGGTCAAACTCCTGCATCACGATGGTGTTGTGCGGGTTGCTATGATGGCGCGGCCCCCACGGGCGGTAGAGGTAGTATTTGCGGCAATCGTCGTCGTGGAACAGGGACGGATCGAACCCGCCGTTGCCCATCGGGATCGGCTCGCTCCATGGCCCTTCGATGGACGGCGCGGTGACGAGGTAGTTGCGGCCGTTTTTCCACGGCGAGTCGACGATTTTCACGTCGGTATAGAGCAGCCAGAATTTGCCGTCGGCATAGCTCAGGCACGGCGCCCAGATGCCGCCGGAGTCCGGGTTGCCCTTCATGTCCAGCATCGACACGCGGTCCAGCGGGGTGCTGACCAGCGACCAGTTTTTCAGGTCGCGGGAGTGGTAGATGCGCACGCCCGGGAACCACTCGAAGGTCGAGGTGGCGATGTAGTAGTCCTCGCCCTGGCGGCACAGGGACGGGTCCGGGTTGAAGCCGGTGAGTATCGGGTTAGTGATTTCCATAGTGCCTCCGGTTAATGGGATGCGGCTGTCGCGGCGTCGGGAACGGCTTCACCCTGGGCCGCGCGGTGCTTGATCAGCTGCTGGCTGATGGCCTCCACGCGGGCGTCGGTGAGCTTATAGAACGACAGCATGATGAACATGCCCGCGTAGAGCACTACCGGCACCACGCAGAACAGAATTTTGATGGTGGTCAGCACCTCAACCGGCTGCACGCTGCTGCTGGCGGAGTAGTTCACGTATGCCAGGATCCAGCCCACCACCGCCCCGCCAATCGCCAGGCCAATCTTCAGGCTGAACAGGTAGGTGGAGAACACCAGCCCGTCGAGGCGGCGCCCGCTGCGGCTCTCCTCGTAATCCACCACGTCAGAGGCCATGAGCCACTGGAGCGGCGTGGTGGTGTTAAAGACGAACAGGAACAGAATGTTGAGGGCGAAAATCAGGGCGATATGCTCCGCCGGGGTGACGAAAATCAGCAGGCTGATCAGCGAGTAGGCGACGATGATCCACTTGAAGGCGGTGACGCGGTCAAAGCGGCCCAGCAGGCGGGAGGAGCAGAGCGAGCCGAACATGGTGGCGAGGCTGCCATAGAGTAAAAACTGGGTCGCCAGCTCCGGGTGATCCATCACGTATTTGACGAAGTAGAGGGTCGCCCCGCCGCGCACCACGTTGGAACAGGTCGCCATCATCTTAAAGGCACACATAATGCGCCACTGGCCGTTGCCGAACAGTAGCCTGAGATCTTTTGCCACCGACGAGCCCGGCTGCACCTCAAAGGTGTAACGCTCTTTGGTGGTAAAGAAGCAGACGTAGAGCAGCACCACGCCGCTCAGCCCCAGCACGCACATGGCGCCGAAATAGCCCACCTGCTCGTCCCCTTTGCCGATGATGCTCACCAGCGGCAGGGCAATGCCGCTGATGGCGAGCGAACCCGCCGCCGCCAGGAAGAAACGCCAGGATTGCAGGGCGTGACGCTCTTTCGGGTCAGCAGTGATGACGCCCGGCATGGCACAGTACGGCACGTTAACGAAGGTGTAGACCAGAGTCAGGAGAATGTAGGTCACGCAGGCGTAGATGATTTTGCCCTGCGCCGAGAAGTCCGGCGTGTAGAAGGTCAGCACGCAGACGATGCCGAACGGGATCGCGCCCCACAGCAGGAACGGGCGGAACTGGCCGTGCCGCGTGCGGGTACGGTCAACCAGCAGCCCCATCAGCGGGTCGGTGACGGCGTCGAGCACGCGGGAGACCAAAAACAGCGTGCCCATAATGCCCGCCGACAGGCCGAAGACGTCGGTATAGAAATAGGCCAGCAGAAACATCGTGGCCTGCCAGACGAAGCCGCAGGCGGTGTCACCCAGCCCGTAGCCAATTTTGTCTTTCATGGTTAATTGCGTCATCAGATTTACACCCTTATGTCGTGTGATGAATAACAACATCGTGTTAATGGAGTGTAATGAGCTGTTCAATTAACCAGCAATGGTCATATCTTATTTCTGAATTATGTTATTTTGCTTTTGTGACGCCAACGATATATCGCAACTGATTGTTTAAATTAATAAATTACAGAAACGGGAAAGCCGTCCGCGGAATATTTTCCGCAGACGTTTTTCCTGGAAATAATTAAATGCCGAGCGCTTTTTTACCGGCGTTAATTACCTCAATAATTTTATCGGTGTCATAAATACAGCCTTTCCAGGTGCCGCCACTCACCGACTGCAATGCTGCCCATAGCCGGGTATCGTCCGGCAAAAAGTCGTGGGCGTGCAGGTCCGGATGCGTCTGCCGCCGTGCCAGCGCGCGCGCGCCCTCTTCCGGCGTCAGCGGGGTGTCCGCCGTGCCGATAAAGTTCACGCTGCCCGTCAGGGTCATACGATCCACGGCAATCTCAATGATGTCGTTATCGCGCAATTTGCCGATCGGCCCGCCCGCCAGCGCCTCCGGCGACACGTGCCCGAAGCATGCGCCCGTCGACACGCCCGAGAAGCGCGCATCGGTAATCAGCGACACCGTCTTGCCCCACGAAATATGCTTCAGCGCGGAGGTGAGCTGGTAGGTCTCTTCCATGCCAGTGCCGGACGGTCCGCCGCCGATCACCACCATGATATCGCCCTGCTGAATCTCTTCCCGCTTGATGGCCTTAATCGCCTGCGCTTCTGAGACAAACACCCGCGCCCGACCGGTGTGGCGGTAAACGCCATCGTCACCGACCACCGACGGGTCGATCGCCGTGGCCTTGATCACCGATCCTTCCGGCGCAATGTTGCCCGTCGGGAAGCAGACCGTTGAGGTCAGCCCTTTCGCCTTTGCCTTCTCGGGCGGCAGGATCACGTCATCCGGATCGACGCCGTCCTGCTCGCGCAGGCACTGACGGAAGCGCGCCCGACGTTCCGAGGCCTGCCACCAGTCGAGGTTCTCTCCCATCGTCTGGCCGGTCACGGTCATGGCATCCAGATGCAGCAGGCCGAGATCGCGCAGGTGAAGCATCACCTCCGGCACGCCGCCTGCCAGGAACGCGCGCACGGTCGGATGATAGTCCGGACCGTTGGGCAGGACGCTCACCAGGCGCGGAACTTTACGGTTGATGCGCGTCCAGTGCGCGACGTCAGGAAGGGTGCAGCCCGCCGCGTGGGCGATAGCCGGTATGTGCAGCAGTAAATTGGTGGAGCCGCCGAACGCCGCGTGGAGCACCATGGCGTTTTCGATGGCCTTATCGGTGAGGATATCGCGCGTGGTGATGCCGCGGTTATCCAGCTCGCTCACCGCCCGCGCCGACTGGCGGGCGATCTCCAGCCACACCGCCTGCCCGGACGGTGCCAGCGCGGAGTGCGGCAGTGCCAGACCCAGCGCTTCCGCAACCACCTGAGAGGTGCCCGCCGTGCCGAGAAACTGACACCCGCCGCCCGGCGACGCGCAGGCGCGACAGCCCAGCTCGGCGGCCTCCTGCAACGACAGCTCGTGGTTGGCAAAGCGCGCGCCAATGGTCTGCACCTTGCCCGCATCTTCACCCACGGTCGGCGGCAGCGTCGCGCCGCCCGGCACCAGAATGGTCGGCAGATCGTGCATGGCGGCCAGCGCGATCATGGTCGCAGGCAGCCCTTTATCGCAGGTTGCCACGCCGATCACCGCCCGGCGCGTCGGCAGGGAGCGGATCAGACGACGAAACACGATTGCCGCGTCGTTGCGGTACGGCAGGGAGTCGAACATGCCGTGCGTGCCCTGAGAGCGCCCGTCGCACGGGTCGCTGACGAAGGCCGCGAACGGGATCCCACCGTTGCGGGTGATCTCCTTCGCTGCCGCCTGCATCTGCATGCCAATTTCCCAGTGCCCGGTGTGGTAGCCCAGCGCAACCGGGCGTCCGTCCCCGGCGCGGATGCCGCCCTGGGTACCGATGATCAGCACCTCTTTGCCGGTCAGCCTGTTGGCGTCCCAGCCCATCCCGGCGTTTTGCGTCATGCCAAACAGGTTGCCGCTGGGGGATTCCATCAGCATCTGCGGGGTCAGCGGCAGCGCGCCCTGCGGCCCCGCCGCGTGGGTGATCACCGCATAAAACGCATCATCCTGTGAGGTGAAAATTTTCTCGATGGTCATGGTTATCTTCCGGCTCAGCAGAGCTTGAGCTGTTGCAGCAGGGATTTCAGCTGCGCCTTGCGCGGCTCGTCCAGCGGTGAAGCGGGCGGCAGCACGTGCGTGGAGATCGGGCGACCGCAAAGTACAATCGCCTCTTTAATGACGTTCACGAACGGCGTATCCAGCTGATACAGCTGCGGGATTTGCAGCAAGGTCTGATGATACTCAGCCGCTTTCGCCACATCCTTATCGCGCCAGGCTTTCAGAAGATTTACCGACACCTGCGGCGCAAAGTTGCCGCTCGCCGAGATCGCTCCGTCGCCGCCGAGCAGCAGGGTATTGAACAGATGATCGTCGTAGCCACACAGCACGGTGAAGTGCGGGTGGGCCGCTTTGACGGTGTGGATCATGCTGCGCAGATGGGCAACGGAGTCGATGGTGTCTTTAATGCCTACGATGTTGCTGCGCGAGTCGGCGAGGGTTTTCACCAGCGCTGGCGTGAGATCCTGCCCGGTCAGCGCCGGGAAGTTATAGAGCATCACCGGCAGCGTGACGCTGTCGGCCACCTGTTCGAAATAGCGAATCAGGTTCGCTTCCGAGACTTTCCAGTAGTAGGGGTTGATGACCACGATGCCGTCCGCGCCCGCCTGCTGCGCGTGCTGGCTCAGTTCAATGGTTTCCCGGGCGTTGGTGCCGCCGGTGCCGATCAGAACCGGCACGCGACGATCGACATGATCGATAGCAAATCGGGCAATGGTTTTACGCTCTTCGGCGTTGAGCTGGGAGAATTCGCCGCCGCTGCCGAGGAAGAACAGGCCATCAACGCCTGCGGCGATCAGATCGTCGATCAGCGCGGCGGTGCCCTGCTTATCGAGCTGGCCATCGGCGGTAAAAATGGTGGAGACAGGGGGAATGATTCCCGTAAACAACACAGGCTGCGGCATGAGATCTCCTTGCTGAATCATTTTGTTCTACATTATAGAACAGTGTTCATTAATTTAACGATCATACTATGACGCAGAAAAAGCGCAGGTAAATGAGAGATGAGGAGGGAGTGCGGGAAATTTAAGCTGGATCACAGATTAAAGGGTGCGGTCTGTTGCCCTCACCCTAACCCTCTCCCACAGGGAGAGGGGACTTTTACTCCCTACCGGGGTTAATGGAGTTATTCAATCAGCATTTTCACCACGACTTTTCGCACCCTGGCAGGCGCCCCCACCGCGCACAGCGGCTTATGGACTTCGCCAGGCCAGAACACCACAAAATCCCCTTCGCTCAGCACCACGGTTTTCTCCTGCTCGCCTTCCGGCAGGAACGCGATGTCTTTGTCCGCCAGCCAGTCGGTATCCGGCGTACCGTGCGGCAGGGTGCTGAAGGTCATCCCTTCCTGACCCTTCATCACGATCTGGATGTCCAGATAGCGCGCATGAAACTCGGCGCGGCGTTCAGCAAACGGCTGAGTCATGTCTTCCGAGACCAGATAAAACAGAGTGTTGCCATCGATATCATGCTTGCCGGGCGGCGTGGCGTCGGTGACGTGGCGCTTTATATAGTCAATGGCCTGGCGCAGTTCGTCAGGCAGCCAGGGCTGGAGATGGTGGATGTTGCCGATGATCATGAGAAAACCCTCAATGTAAAACGACGTTTCATTTTTGTCTTTTATACGAGAGTTCGCGCTGCCATACCAGTCCTTTTTCTGTGACCTTTGCGCGAGCGCATGTTTATCGGGAAAGGTGTTAATTCACTGTTAATCACACACAGGCAATTATGCAGCGGTTATGCATAACCTCATTTCGCGCGCGCGATAGCGCCAACATAACCTCCTGAATCGAAAGCGTAAATCACAAAACCTGCTGCCGTATCACATTTTATCACTTTAATAATTTCCTTTATAAACTCATAATTATTTATGGATTTTCCTTAAGTCAAAAATAGTTAACTGCCATTATTGCATAGCTATTCCCGCCACCAAATTTTAACCATTAAAATCAATGATATAACTAATTATTTCGAAACATTAAACTCTACAAAATAATAACAAATACAAATATTGCCACCGAATGCTGCTTAGCTATTCACGTGCCAATAATATGAAATTAATCATTATCTGATGCGAATCATGCAAATGAAAACAAACACCTTAATATCCATTTTCGCGTGAACTGCATCACAATAATGATTATTTAACCGCCTAGTATGAACCACGAAATCAATTGAGCTTAGCCGCCATGAAATTAAACACATCACATGGCGCATGCCCTTTTTATTCTGAAAAACAGTTAAAGGAATAATTATGGAAAAGCATTACGTCGGTTCTGAAATTGGTCAATTGCGTAGCGTTATGCTGCACCGCCCAAATTTAAGTCTGAAACGTTTAACGCCATCGAATTGTCAGGAACTGCTTTTCGATGATGTGCTCTCGGTTGAACGGGCGGGCGAAGAGCATGATATCTTCGCAAACACGCTGCGCGAGCAGGGTGTGGAAGTCCTGCTGTTAACCGACCTCCTGACACAAACGCTTGATATTACAGAAGCGAAAGCCTGGCTGCTGGAGACGCAAATCTCGGACTATCGCCTCGGACCTACCTTTGCGGGCGACGTGCGCGGCTGGCTGGCGGACATGCCGCACCGTGAACTGGCGCGCAGATTAAGCGGCGGATTAACCTACGGCGAAATTCCGGCGGCCATCAAAAATATGGTGGTAGATACCCACACGGCCAATGACTTTATTATGAAGCCGCTGCCGAACCATTTATTTACCCGCGACACTTCCTGCTGGATTTATAACGGCGTGTCCATTAACCCGATGGCTAAACCCGCCCGTCAGCGTGAAACCAATAACCTTCGGGCAATATATCGCTGGCATCCGGCATTTGCCGACGGCGATTTTATTAAGTATTTCGGCGACGAAAATATTAATTACGACCACGCTACCCTGGAAGGCGGCGACGTATTAGTGATTGGTCGCGGGGCGGTATTGATCGGCATGTCCGAACGCACGACGCCGCAGGGCGTGGAGTTCCTCGCCAACAGCCTGTTCAAACACCGCCAGGCCGAGCGCGTGATCGCCGTTGAGCTGCCAAAACATCGCTCCTGCATGCACCTCGACACCGTGATGACCCACATCGACGTGGACACTTTCTCCGTCTACCCGGAAGTGGTGCGCAAAGACGCCCAGTGCTGGACGCTCACCCCGGACGGGCGCGGCGGTCTGCAACGTACCCAGGAAACCGACCTGCTGCACGCCATTGAGAAAGCGCTCGGCATTAATCAGGTGCGCCTGATCACCACCGGCGGCGACGCCTTTGAAGCCGAACGCGAACAGTGGAACGACGCCAACAACGTTCTGACCATCCGCCCCGGCGTGGTGATTGGCTACGAGCGCAACGTCTGGACTAACGAGAAGTACGACAAAGCCGGCATCACCGTGCTGCCCATCCCGGGCGATGAGCTGGGCCGCGGCCGCGGCGGCGCACGCTGCATGAGCTGCCCACTGGAACGCGACGGAATTTAAAGGAGCCATCATGGAACGAAAACCCACTCTGGTTGTGGCCCTTGGCGGCAACGCGCTGCTGAAGCGCGGCGAGCCGCTGGAAGCAGAGATCCAGCGCCAGAACATTGAGCAGGCCGCCCGCACCATCGCCGGGCTCACGGCGCAGTGGCGCGTGGTGCTGGTTCACGGCAACGGTCCACAGGTCGGGCTGCTGGCGCTGCAGAACAGCGCCTACGACAAAGTGACCCCTTACCCACTGGACGTTCTTGGTGCCGAAAGCCAGGGGATGATCGGCTACATGCTCCAGCAGGCGCTGAAAAACAGCCTGCCGCAGCGTGAGGTGAGCGTCCTGCTCACGCAGGTGGAAGTGGACGCCGCCGACCCGGCGTTCAGCAACCCGACCAAATACATCGGCCCGGTGTACAGCGAAGCCCAGGCAAAAACGCTGGCCGCGGAAAAAGGCTGGGTGTTTAAGGCCGACGGCAGCTACTTCCGTCGCGTGGTGCCGTCACCGCAGCCGAAACGCATCGTCGAGAGCGACGCCATCACGGCGCTGATCCAGCGCGACCACCTGGTGATCTGCAACGGGGGCGGCGGCGTGCCGGTGGTGGAAAACGCCAACGGCTATCACGGCATTGAGGCGGTGATCGACAAAGACCTCTCCGCCGCCCTGCTGGCGCGCCAGATTGAGGCCGACGCCCTGCTGATCCTCACCGATGCCGACGCGGTGTACCTCGACTGGGGAAAACCGACCCAGCGCCCGCTGGCGCAGGTGACGCCAGAACTGCTCAGAGGCATGCAGTTTGACGCCGGATCGATGGGGCCGAAAGTGGCCGCCTGCCGCGAGTTTGTTGAAGCCTGCAACGGCATTGCCGGAATCGGCGCGCTGGCCGATGGGGCAGAGATTCTGGCGGGCGAGAAAGGCACGTTGATTCGTAACTGAATATACATTTAAAAAGGATTTCCCATATGACCATCAACCTGAAAAACCGCAACTTCCTGAAACTGCTGGACTACACCCCGGCGGAGATCCAGTACCTGATCGACCTCGCCATCGAGCTAAAAGCGGCCAAAAAAGCCGGACGCGAAAAGCAAACCCTGGTCGGCAAAAACATCGCCCTGATCTTTGAAAAAACCTCCACCCGCACCCGCTGCGCCTTCGAAGTGGGCGCGTTTGACCAGGGTGCGCAGGTGACCTACCTCGGCCCAAGCGGGTCGCAGATCGGCCATAAAGAGTCGATGAAAGACACCGCCCGCGTGTTGGGGCGTATGTATGACGGTATCGAATACCGCGGCTACGGCCAGGCGATTGTTGAAGAGCTGGGTGAATACGCGGGCGTACCGGTGTGGAACGGCCTGACCGACGAATTCCATCCGACGCAGATCCTCGCCGATCTGATGACCATGCTGGAGCACGCCCCGGGCAAAACCCTGCCGGAGCTGAGCTTTGCTTATCTCGGCGACGCACGCAACAACATGGGCAACTCCCTGATGGTCGGCGCGGCCAAAATGGGGATGGACATCCGCCTGGTGGCACCGAAATCCTTCTGGCCGGAAGCGGGTCTGGTTGAGCAGTGCCGTGCCATCGCGAAAGAAACGGGCGCGCGCATCACCCTGACCGACGACGTGGAAGAAGGCGTGCGCGGGACGGATTTCCTCTACACCGACGTGTGGGTCTCCATGGGCGAGCCGAAAGAGGCGTGGGCCGAACGCGTCAGCCTGATGAAGCCGTATCAAATCAACGCGGACGTCATGAAAGCCACCGGCAACCCGAACGTCAAGTTCATGCACTGCCTGCCGGCGTTTCACAACGAGCACACCAAAGTGGGCCGCGAAATCGAAATGGCCTATGGCCTGAAAGGGCTGGAGGTGACGGAAGAGGTCTTCGAATCCCCGAACTCTATCGTCTTTGATGAAGCAGAAAACCGCATGCATACCATTAAAGCGGTCATGGTGGCGACACTCGGCGACTAATCACCGCCCGGCGCGCCGCGGTGTGCGCCGGGTTTCAGGAGAACATCATGGGCAAGTTCAAATTTCCCTCCGCATACACCATTCTCTTTTTTCTGATTGCCGTCGTTGCCGTCCTGACGTGGATTGTTCCGGCCGGGCAGTATCACATGGCCATGAACGAGGCGCTCGGCAAGGACGTGCCGGTTGCCGGAACCTATGCGCACGTAGCGGCCCATCCGCAGGGGCTGGTTTCCGTGCTGATGGCCCCGATTGCCGGGTTGTACGATCCCGAGTCCGGCCAGGCCGGGGCGATCGACGTTGCGCTATTTATACTGATCATCGGGGGATTCCTCGGGATCGTCACCAAAACCGGGGCCATTGACGCCGGGATCGAACGCGTCACCACCCGGTTGCGCGGTCGCGAAGAGTGGATGATCCCGATCCTGATGGCGCTGTTTGCCGCAGGCGGCACCATTTACGGCATGGCCGAAGAGTCCCTGCCGTTCTATACCCTGCTGGTTCCGGTGATGCTGGCCGCACGTTTCGACCCGGTGGTAGCCGCCTCCACCGTGCTGCTCGGCGCCGGGATCGGCACGCTTGGCTCCACCATTAACCCGTTCGCGACGGTGATCGCCGCCAACGCCGCCGGGATCCCCTTCACCAACGGTATCGCCCTGCGCGTCGCGCTGCTGGTCATCGGGTGGATCATCTGTGTGGCGTGGGTGATGCGCTATGCCCGTAAAGTGCGCAAGGATCCCTCTCTCTCCATCGTTGCGGACAAACAGGAGGAGAACCTCGCCCACTTCCTCGGCAACAAGGGCGAACAGTCGCTGGAATTCACCCCGGTGCGCAAACTCATCCTGGTGATTTTCGCCCTTGCCTTCGCGGTCATGATCTACGGCGTGGCGGTGCTCGGCTGGTGGATGGCGGAGATCTCAGCGGTGTTTCTCGCCAGTGCAATAATTGTCGGCCTGATCGCCCGCATGAGCGAAGAGGAACTGACCTCAACCTTTATCAACGGCGCGCGAGATTTGCTGGGCGTCGCGCTGATTATCGGTATCGCGCGCGGTATCGTAGTGATCATGGATAAGGGCATGATTACCCACACCATTTTGCACAGCGCCGAGGGAATGGTTACCGGCTTATCGACGGTAGCGTTCATCAACGTGATGTACTGGCTGGAGGTGGTGCTGTCGTTTCTTGTGCCTTCTTCGTCCGGCCTGGCCGTTCTGACGATGCCGATCATGGCGCCTCTTGCCGATTTCGCTAACGTCAACCGCGACCTGGTGGTTACGGCTTACCAGTCGGCGTCCGGTATCGTTAACCTGATCACTCCCACCTCTGCCGTCGTAATGGGCGGGCTGGCTATCGCCCGCGTGCCTTACGTGCGCTATCTGAAATGGGTCGCGCCGCTGCTGGGGATTTTAACGGTGGTGATTATGGTGGCGTTAAGTCTGGGGGCGTTGTTGTAATTTGCCGGATGGCGCTGCGGTATGAACCGGAAACATGGGTAACACTTTAGACCGGATACATGGGTAAC
>NZ_JBMKIF010000052.1:0-18156 GCF_049238025.1 Enterobacter cloacae complex sp. IR5458 | reverse complement strand
AAGCCTATCTCTTATCTGGAGATACAGCTACTGTCTGGTGTTTCAGGGGGCTACATCATGCTGACAATCAATGCTTCAGGGAAAACAGGCGCAAACCAGCTACCAATCTGCCCCATATTGACGGCATTATCGCCAACACCATGAAACAGAAGCAGTAACTGTTTAGCCGGTTTGTCAGGGCTTTGAACAACAAAATGGTCGTGTTTCATGGCGGTCTCCTTAATTGATGAGCAGGATTTTACGCCTCTGCGGGGTAATGACCATGCCACTTTACTGAAGAAGTCATTGAAAAAATTGCCATTGCAAAATGTCTGCTTTCAACTGCTGACAGTACGAATAATCAAGGCTCTCAAGCGCTTGCGCGGTTTCATCGCGAAGCTTTGCCAGTAACGCTTTTCGCCCGACCGCTTCGCTTCTCCCCTCGATTTTCCCGCGCAGCGCCGGAAGGGGCATATCGGTGGCTAACAGCAACCGCGTCAGCGCGGCTACCGAGGTTGAAAACGCCCGGTGCGCAAAAGCAAACCCCGCCAGCTCCAGCCAGTCGTCACTATTAAGGGTAGCTTCCCAGGCATCAGTCACCGGGATCTTTTCGCCATTCCAGGCCGACAGGACGCGCATATCGCGGCATAAACGCCGATGTGCCTGCATACACAGTTGATGCCCGGCTTCGCTCTGCGGCAGCAGCGCCATCGCCGTGTAACACCCGCTGCTGGCTTCCCGATGACTGCCCATTCGCACCAGCACAAACCCGCACCGCTGCCAGAAACGCCACAGCTCGTCGGTATAACCAAAACTCACGGAGAGATAATCTTCACCGCTGGCGTTCAGGATCAGCCGCTGACCAATGCCTTCCCGCTGACGACGGGGATGAACCGCAATGCGGCTAATCCGTCGGCCTTTCAGCGTCGCCGCAAGAGGCGTTCCGCCGTGCGCCGCCAGCGACTGCGCCACAAGGTTCCCGCGTGGACGACGAGAGCCCGCCCACACCGCCCGGCTGAGTTCGGGGGACAATCCGCCCTCGTCCACCAGCCAGATCGCGCCCGCAATATCAGCCCCCGCGTCCGCAACAGCAAAGTGCTGGCCGGGGGCGTCCATCATCCGGCGTAAATCGAGCGGTGAGGTCCGGTAGTGGGCAGCACAGAGCAGTTCATAAACGCTTGCCACTCGTGCCGGGTCGCTCTCCCACTCTTGTGGCTCCAGAGACCTTACAGACACCTCACCTTCCGGTTTGTGGTCGATAAGCGCATCGTCAAACAGCAGCGTATTCGCCACGATCCGTTCAAGCGGACATCCGGCCGCCCAGCGAATGGGGGTGGATAAGGTATAACGCTGCAACCCACTGAATCGGGCGCAGAACTTCAGCAGAAATCCCCTTCCCGTCCCTTCGTAACCCTGAACCGTAGTGGTCAGTAATACGCGGGGAAAGCGTGTCACCAGCTTCTCCAGCAGCGGGCCTGGGATGGCTGCCGCTTCATCGACAATCAGCCAGTCGGCCTGCAGCGTGGAGTCCAGCAGCGCATCGGGTGCCATAAAGTGAAAACGCTCGCCCGCGAAACGCGCGATGACATCCGCTGCGCCTTTCGCCGGGGCCGTCACCACCGCACTCCCCTGGATGCTGCCCAGCAGCATCCCCGCCAGCGCTGACTTTCCGCGTCCGCGAGGTGCCGTCACGGCAGCGATGCCCGCAGGCATGACCAAAAGCGCGTCGAGGATCGCCGCCTGCTCACGCTGCGGCTCACCGCTGGCGGGCTGCCAGACGGGTAAATCTGGCGCAGCGGGAAGCGTCAGGGGATGATGCTGTTGCCAGACGATCGCATCCGTATCGGCGGCAAGCGTCCGGCAAAAATGGTGAACAAAGTGCGGGGTAGCGATCGGCTCTGCGCTGTCACTCCAGCGCACAGAATCGCTGTCTGGCCTGTCGGCCCAGCCAGAGAACGGTGGTACTCGCAGTACGAGGAGGCTCCCGGCGCGCAACGTTCCGCTGAGTGCGGCGAATGCGGAGACGTCAAACCCGGCATGCGCGTCAAACACAGCATGCAGGTATTCGCGTCCCAACAGTCCGCCGATGGCTTTAGACGGGTTTTCATTCAGCCACAGCCAGTCTCCCGGTAAAGCATCACGCAGGGCGGTGGCCTGGCTCAGCGTCCACGGCTCATCGCCCGTGAGCACCACCAGACGGCGGTGCCCGGTTCGCTCAAGCTCGCGTATCAGATGTGCAAACGACACCATCACATGGCTTTGCCGAAGGTATTACACTGGGCAGGATCACCGCTGTCAAAACCGCGTTTAAACCAGCTGTAACGCTGTTGCGACGTACCGTGAGTGAAGCTGTCCGGTACGACACGTCCCTGGCTTTGCTGCTGAAGACGGTCATCGCCGATGGCCTGCGCCGCGTTTAATGCCTCTTCAAGATCGCCGGATTCCAGTACGCCCTGCTGCTGCATGCTGTGCCCCCAGACGCCTGCGAAGCAGTCCGCCTGCAGTTCCATCTTGACGGAAAGACGATTCACTTCAGCCTGAGACGCATTTTGCTGTAGCTGACGCACTTTTGGCTCAATGCCCAGCAGCTTCTGCACATGGTGCCCGACTTCATGCGCGATAACGTAGCCCTGGGCAAAATCACCGTCAGCGCCAAGCTTGCGTTTCATGTCATCGTAAAAAGAGAGATCGATATAGACGGTGCCATCTGCCGGGCAGTAGAACGGCCCCATCACAGATTGACCGGTACCACATCCGGTACGGGTTGCGCCCCGGTACATCACCAGTTTCGGCTGCTGATAGGTGCGCCCCATCTTCTCGAACTGCTGACCCCATGTATCTTCAGTGGTCGCGAGAATAACGGAGGTAAATTTGGCCGCTTCATCTTCGTTCGGGCTGATGGAGCGCGGAGACTGTGGTTGCTGTTGCAGCGGCTGACCGGTCATCAAACCGGTGAGGTCGACCCCGTAATAGCCAGCGACCAGCACCACAATCAGCAGGATGATACCGCCCTTGCCGCTGGGTAGCCGAAAGCCGGGTCCCCCCATTGAAGGACCGCCGCCGCCATCACTGCGCCTGTCTTCTACATTGTCACTTTCACGACGCCCTTGCCAGCGCATAACCACCTCGAACTATTCCATTAATAATAGCTATGATCGTAGGCGGTTAACGGCAAGATTACCATAGGAAACAAAGGTAAGACGCCAAAGGATGCAAACATCCTTTGGCAAGTGAGGGAGTTAGTCGAGCTTAACGCCTAAACGGTGAGCAACCGCTTCATAGGCTTCAATCAGGCCACCCAGGCTCTGACGGAAACGGTCTTTGTCCATTTTATCCAGGGTTTCTTTGTCCCACAGGCGGCTACCGTCCGGGGAGAACTCATCACCCAGCACCACTTCGCCTTTGAACAGACCGAACTCCAGCTTGAAGTCGACGAGGATCAGGCCCGCATCGTCAAACAGCTTTTTCAGCACGTCGTTGGCTTTGTAGGTCAGCTCTTTCATGCGCGCCAGGTTCTCTTTATTGACCCAGCCGAAGGTTTCGCAGTAGGAATCATTGACCATCGGATCGTGCATGGCATCGTTTTTCAGGAACAGGTCGAACAGCGGTGGATTCAGTTCGATACCTTCTTCAATACCCAGACGCTTCACCAGGGAGCCCGCTGCACGGTTACGAATAACGCACTCAACCGGAACCATATCCAGTTTTTTCACCAGACATTCCGTATCGGACAGCAACGCTTCCATCTGAGTCGGGATACCCGCTTCGGCCAGTTTGGTCATAATGAAGTGGTTGAACTTGTTGTTCACCATGCCTTTACGATCGAACTGCTCAATGCGCGCGCCATCCCCTGCTGACGTATCATTGCGGAACTCGAGCACCAACAGATCCGGGTTTTCCGTGCTGTATACGGTCTTCGCTTTGCCACGATACAACTCAGCTTGCTTCTGCATCTTCATTACTCCTGGTGTGATGATTTGTGTTCAAAACTGGGCATATTATGCCACGCACACGTTTGCGTAGCACGAAAATAAAAAGGGCGGGATTAACCCGCCCTCGTATTTATTTGCTGAATGCTGCCTGGAAGACAGCGACCAGCGCATCGTTCTGCGACTGGGTCAGCGTGTGACCTTTTGGATCGATAAACTGCAGACTACTGCGGTTATCAAGGTCGCCTACCTGAATCTTGTAATCACCGGAGGCAAGCTGAGGATCTTTGGCGCCCAGCTCCAGCCATGCACTGTCGGACAGTGGCTTATAGGTTGCCGTCATGCTACCGGTTGAACGGGTGCTGTCGGTCACTTTCATGCCCACTTTTTCCAGCGTCGCTGGCAGACGCTGCCAGGTCTGGTTAAACGGTGCACGCACCACCAACATTGGCAGGCCGGTATCGTCCGCACCGCTCTGAACGTCGAAGGTGACGCCGTTACGGCTCTGCGCCGCATTTGCGGCATCAGTCGCAGTCTTATCCAGACCCGCGGCAATCACGTTCAGCATTTCAGTGCTGTAACGCTGCAGGGAGGCGGCATCCGCAACCGGTTTGCCCGCCTGCTCCAGATTTAACAGCTTAACGTTAACCGCCTGCTGATAATCCTGTGGTTTAACGGAGACTTGATAACGTCCACGGTACTGCTGATCTTCATCCAGCCGGTTCCACTCGATCCAGTCGGTGGTTAAGGTCTGGCTGGCGTCATCGCGTTTATCAATGGTGTAGTTCTTCGCCTGAATAACGCTCACCACCTGTGGCCACAGATTGCTTCCGCGCGCGCTTTCAACCAGCAGAGACGCCGTATCACCGGTGAACTGGGTACGCGCTCCGCTGACCAGCGCCAGAGGCTGAGCTGGTGGACGAATATCAAGCGCTTTACCCACCAGACCACTGCCATTGGTGACGGGGATATTATAATCGCCGTTCTGAATCGGCAGGATCATACCAGCCGGTGCATGAAGTTCAGCAAGCGGGGTCGCATCCAGATAGGATTCATCACCGCTCACCTGGCGCTTGTAGCGCGAGTCTGAACTACAGGCAGCGAGCAGCATAACAAGCGAAACACTCGCAACCTTCGCCAGGCGCGACTTCTGTACTGAATAAGCCATCAAATCTCCCTAAACTTTACAGCAAACCGGCATGCTTCAGCGCTGCCCTGACGATGTCGCGACCGTGGTCGGTAATCGGTGTCATTGGCAAACGCAGCGTATCGGATGCTACAAGTCCCAACTCCTTACACGCCCATTTCACGGGGATCGGATTGGGTTCGACAAATAATTTATTGTGCAGCGGCATCAGGCGCTGGTTAATGACGCGTGCCTCATCAAAGTGACCGGCTGCGGCCAGTTTGCACATTTCAGCCATATCGCGCGCCGCAACGTTTGACGTTACGGAGATCACGCCATGACCACCGAGCTGCATAAAGTCCAGCGCGGTCGCATCATCACCACTCAACAGGATAAAGTCGTCTGAAACCAGCTCTTTGATCTGATGAACGCGGCTTAAGTTCCCTGTCGCCTCTTTAATACCGATAATATTTTTTACTTCCGAGAGACGACCAACGGTTTCCGGCAGCATATCGCAGCCAGTACGGGACGGCACATTATACAGAATTTGTGGCAAGTCAGTATGTTCAGCGATGGCTTTGAAGTGCTGGAACAAACCTTCCTGGGTAGGACGGTTGTAATAAGGGGTCACCGTCAGACAGCCTACGATGCCGCTGTCATTAAAACGTTTGGTCAGGCTGATCGCTTCTGCGGTTGCATTAGCGCCTGTCCCCGCGATGACCGGAATACGTCCGTCAGCCAGCTCCAGGGTCAGCATAACCACATCGCCATGCTCTTCGTGGCTCAGCGTTGCAGATTCACCGGTAGTCCCTACCGAAACGATCGCCGAGGTTCCATTGGCGACATGGTAATCAATCAGCTTCTTCATGCTAGACCGGCAGACGTTACCTTTTTCATCCATCGGTGTTACAAGCGCGACAATACTTCCCGTGAACATGAGCCATCCTCTGTGCGAACAAGAGCCTCAATGGTACGTTTGGAACTGTAATAAAAGCAAGCGACCTGAGGCCCTCAGGCGGTTGTATGCATGTTTTTTTTATGCTTTCCTTAGGAAGACTTAACCATGCAAAGGAAGAACAGGTTTGACAACCTCATCACAACATTACCTGGTTATCACTGCGCTGGGTGCCGACAGGCCGGGTATCGTGAACACCATCACCCGTCACGTGAGCAGCTGCGGCTGTAATATCGAAGACAGCCGTCTGGCAATGCTCGGCGAAGAGTTCACGTTTATCATGCTGCTGTCCGGAACATGGAATGCCATTACCCTTATTGAATCCACCCTGCCGCTGAAAGGCGCGGAGCTGGATTTGCTGATCGTGATGAAACGCACTACCGCGCGCCCGCGCCCGGCCATGCCCGCTACCGTCTGGGTGCAGGTTGAAGTCACTGATTCCCCGCATCTGATCGAGCGTTTTACCGCGCTGTTCGACAGCCATCAGATGAACATTGCCGAGCTCGTTTCCCGCACGCAACCGGGCGACGAGAGCACCGTTCCCACGCTCTTTATTCAAATCACTGCACACAGCCCTGCCTCACAGGATGCGTCAAATATCGAGCAAGCGTTCAAAGCCCTCTGTACAGAATTAAACGCGCAGGGCAGTATAAGCGTCGTCAATTATTCGCAGCACGAACAGGATGGAGTTGAGTAATGAATCCACTGAAAGCCGGTGACATCGCACCGAAATTTAGCTTACCGGATCAAGACGGTGAGCAAGTAAATTTGACCGACTTCCAGGGACAGCGTGTTCTGGTCTATTTCTACCCGAAAGCCATGACCCCCGGCTGCACCGTACAGGCCTGTGGCTTACGCGATAACATGGACGACTTGAAAAAAGTCGGTGTGGAAGTGCTGGGTATCAGCACCGATAAACCAGAAAAGCTGTCACGATTTGCGGAAAAAGAGCTGCTGAACTTTACGCTCCTTTCCGACGAAGACCACCAGGTTTGCGAGCAGTTTGGCGTCTGGGGTGAGAAAACGTTTATGGGTAAAACCTATGACGGCATTCACCGCATCAGCTTCCTGATTGACGCTGACGGTAAAGTTGAACATGTGTTTGACGACTTCAAAACCAGTAATCACCACGACGTGGTGTTGAACTGGCTGAAAGCAAACGCCTGATCAACAGCAAAAAGGCAACGTCAGTTGCCTTTTTTAATGTTTGCTCCCTCTCACGTGGGAGAGGGTTGGGGTGAGGGCATCAGCCCGCACAAAATCTACTTCTCTTCCACCGCCGGTACATCCGGCCATGCGTGCACCACCGCTTTAATCAGCGTGGCCAGCGGAATCGCAAAGAACACGCCCCAGAACCCCCACAGCCCGCCGAAAATTACCACGGATAAGATAATCACCAGCGGATGCAGGTTTACCGCTTCGGAGAACAGCACCGGTACCAGCAGGTTCCCGTCAAGCCCCTGAATAATCAGGTACACCGCGAAGCAGCTCCAGAACTCCGTCCCCAGACCAAACTGGAACAGCGCGACGCCCACCACCGGAATGGTGACCACAAACGCGCCGATGTACGGAATCAGGACCGAGAATCCCACCAGCACGGCCAGCAGCAGCGAGTAGTTGAGGCCGAAGATCACGAAACCAATCCAGGTTGCTACCCCCACCACCATCATCTCCAGCACCTTGCCGCGAATGTAGTTAGTGATCTGCTGGTTCATCTCTTCCCAGACCTGCCCCGCCAGCCCGCGGTTGCGCGGCAAAATACGCCGCACGGCGTTAAGCATCTGGTCTTTATCTTTGACCAGGAAGAAAACCATCAGCGGCACGAGCACGAGGTAAACGGCCAGAGTGAGCAGCCCCACCAGTGAGGCCAGCGAATATTTCACCACCGAGTCGCCCATCGTCATGATGCGGGCACGCATGTTTTCCGCCATCGCGTCGATGATACCGGCGTCCATCAACGCGGGATAACGGCGCGGCAGGGTGGCGGCGAAATCAGAGAGCTTATTCAACATGCCGGGCATATCGCGGATCAGGTAGATCCCCTGCTGCCAGGCCACGGGCATCACCACGAAGGCCATCAACAGCAGAATGCCGACAAACAGCACCAGGACGATGCTTGCCGCCCAGCGACGAGAACAACCGATATGTTCCAGGCGCGCCGTTGGCCACTCCAGCAGATACGCCAGCACAATCGCCACCAGCAGAGGCGCGAGAAGGCCGCTGAAGAAGAACAGAATACCGAATCCGGCAACCAGAATAACCAACAAAGCAATGGCTTCCGGGTCACTGAACCGACGCCGGTACCACTGCATTAACATTTCGAGCATACAACCCTTCCCTGAATCGAATGGCGGGAGTGAGACGGTGAATTGTATCTAACTGTCACAAAAAAGACTTTCGCTTTTTGTATCCCTGTCACAATCCGCAAAAGCCTGATGAATGGGATTTTCTTCATGCTGTAACACAGCTACACTCGCAGGGCAGCAGAGATGAACGATATGGCGGTTCATCGGTCAAATTAGCACATCCAATATACAGGACAGTGGTTATGTTCAGGCAGTTGAGAAAAACACTGGTTGCAACACTGATTGCCGCAGTGACGGTCGGTCAGGTGTTGCCCGCTTTCGCTGACTCGTCCGACTCATTGCCGGACATGGGCACCACAGCAGGAAGCACGCTCTCTATCGGGCAAGAGATGCAAATGGGCGATTACTATGTTCGCCAGCTGCGCGGCAGCGCCCCGCTGATTAACGATCCTTTGCTGGTACAGTATATTAACGGGCTGGGGATGCGTCTGGTGGCGCACGCCGACTCGGTCAAAACGCCCTTCCATTTCTATTTAATCAATAACGACGAAATTAACGCCTTCGCCTTCTTTGGCGGGAACGTGGTGCTGCATTCGGCGTTATTTCGCTACTCTGACAACGAAAGCCAGCTGGCTTCGGTGATGGCGCACGAAATTTCACACGTCACCCAGCGCCACCTGGCGCGTGCAATGGAAGACCAGAAGCGCAATGCCCCGCTCACCTGGGTGGGCGCGCTGGGTTCTATTCTGCTCGCAATGGCCAGCCCACAGGCAGGGATGGCGGCACTGACCGGTACGCTGGCCGGAACGCGTCAGGGGATGATCAGCTTCACCCAGCAAAACGAACAGGAAGCGGACCGTATCGGCATTCAGGTTTTACAGCGTTCGGGCTTTGACCCGCAGGCCATGCCGAGCTTCCTGGAAAAACTGCTCGATCAGGCACGTTACTCTTCCCGTCCCCCGGAAATTTTACTCACCCACCCGTTACCGGAAAGCCGTTTGTCGGATGCACGTAACCGTGCCAACCAGATGCGCCCGGTCGTCGTGCAGTCGTCTCAGGACTTCTACATGGCGAAAGTGCGAACGCTCGGCATGTACAACTCCGGGCGTAACCAGCTTACCAGCGATCTGCTGGACACCCTGGCGAAAGGCAACGTGCGTGAAAAAAACGCCGCGCAGTATGGCCAGGCATTACAGGCGATGGAAGCCAGCAAATACGACGACGCGCGTAAAGCGCTGCAGCCCCTGCTGGCCGCAGATCCGAATAACCCATGGTATCTCGATCTCTCGACGGATATCGATCTGGGGCAGAAGAAAACCACCGATGCGATTAACCGCCTGAAAGGGGCGAAAGACATACGCACCAACCCGGTGCTACAGCTTAACCTGGCTAACGCTTACCTACAGGGCGGTCAGCCAGCGGAGGCTGTGACCATCCTGAACCGCTATACCTTTAACAATAAAGATGACCAGAACGGCTGGGAATTGCTCGCCCAGGCCCAGGGGCAACTGGGTAACCGCGATCAGGAGCTGGCCGCGCGTGCTGAAGGCCTGGCGCTGGCGGGTCGCCTCGATCAGGCGATTTCCTTGTTGAGCAGTGCCAGTTCGCAGGTCAAACTCGGCAGCCTGCAACAGGCCCGCTACGACGCGCGTATCGACCAGCTGCGTAGTCTGCAACAACGCTTTAAGCCGTACGAGAAGATGTAACCAAGGAGAAGTCATGACAGACGCGGTAAAAATTTATCATAACCCTCGCTGCTCCAAGAGCCGCGACACGCTCAGCCTGCTGAAGTCTAACGGTATCGACCCTGACGTGGTGTTGTATCTCGACACACCGCCGGACGCGCAGACGCTTCGTCAGTTGCTGCACATGCTGGGAATGGGCAGCGCGCGCGAACTGATGCGCCAGAAAGAGGATCTGTATAAGTCACTGAATCTGGACGACACGTACCTCAGCGAAGACCAGCTGATTCAGGCGATGGTTGACAATCCAAAGCTGATTGAGCGACCGATTGTGGTGGCAAACGGTAAAGCACGCATCGGCCGTCCGCCGGAAGATGTCCTCGACATCCTCTAGTCCTTACGCCGCAGCGCTTCCAGAAACGCCTGCGGCGTACTTTCTCCCAGCTTTTTCTGCGTTTTACCCCGGTTATAAAACTCGCATAGCGTGATAACAACCTCTCCAGCCGGTTCATCATTCACTCGCGGAATAATATCCCGGAGCGGTAGCGCCACCTGCAGCGCATTGTGCTTGTGTGGATGAGCGTTAACAACAACGTCTTGTGCAGGCAGCGTCGGTTCAAAACCAAAAGTCTCAAGAGATTGTATATCAGCAGGGCAGGCCTCCAGCAGCGCGCGCGTCCAGGTAGTGAGCAACTGCGGTGAAAGACCCGCATAGAGCCGGGCATAACACCAGCCGCTCACCGGTTCGCGCGCCCAGAGCAGGTGTTGTTCCCCCCCATCATCCATATGCAGCGACAAAGGCTGATGATACAGCAGCAGCGTATGCGGCCTGATGCCAGCTTTCAGCGCCTTTTTTCCCTGCAACGAAGCCCCTTTTTGTTTCGCGGGTGCCGGTTTGAGATAGCGACTCAGCGTTGCCCGTGAGACGGGGATGCCCAGGATGTCGTTAACTATCTGCAGCAATTCATCTAATGGCGCACCTGATATGTCGCGCAGAGCATTAACCAGTGCAACCTGCTCTTGTCTCAGCGCTTTGTGTATCACTTTTGGCGTAGTGTGGTTATCCGAAACCCGATCGCGGTTGCGCCAGCGCCTGACGGTAGTGACCGAGATCCCCAGCTCAATGGCCAGTTCCCTGTCGCTTTTATCAGACTGCTGAAGGTAGCGGCGGATGCGCGGCGTGGTGGTGGCATTGGCGTGCAGTTTGATTTCCATTCCAATCCTCCTGAAACCAATCTTATGAGATTTATATTATAAAAGCGATTGCTTTGTGACCGATTTCACCTTTCGCTCACCGCGCTTCACTGATAATCCACAGACATAACATAAACAACACCCCTCAATCTTGTACGGAGTTCACAATGAACAATGTTCTGGGATTTCTTGAAGCAAAACTGATGCCGCTGGCGGCGAAAACGGCCCAGCAGCGCCATCTCGGGGCCATTCGTGGTGCCTACGTTTCATTCATGCCATTTATCATCGTCGGCTCCATTCTGCTCGTCATCTCGTCGTTCCCGAATCAAACCTATCAGCAGTTTATGTCTCAGGCCTTTGGTGAGAGCTGGAGCGCGATTATCGAAATTCCGTTCAATGCGGTCTTCTCCACCATGTCGCTGTTTATCAGCTTCCTGGTCGCCTTCCGCCTGGCCGAACACTATGGCGAGGACCGTATCTCCTGCGGCATCCTGGCATTGGTCGCATTTTTAATCCTGACGCCGTTTATCAAAGTGGCGGAAAACGGCGGCATTACCGTCATACCGGTAGAGTGGATTGGCAGCAAGGGGCTGTTTGTGGCGATGATCGGTTCGCTGCTGTGGACGGAACTGTTCTGCTGGCTGAAGCGCAAAAATCTGGTCATTAAAATGCCGGACGGCGTGCCGCCTGCGGTGCAGGAGTCCTTCGCAGCGCTGATCCCGGCCCTGCTGGTCATGATACTGGTGCTGGGTATCCGCATCATCTTCGAAAATACCCACTACAACACCATCCATCAGTTCATTTACGAGGTGGTCGCCACGCCGGTACGCCACTACGGCACCTCTTACTTTGGCGCGCTGATGACCGTATTCAGCATCACTATTCTGTGGTCAGTGGGGATTAACTCCGGCTCGATGATCAACGGCATCATTCGTCCGCTGTGGATGGAAAACCAGACCGATAACATCGCCGCCATTCAGGCGGGCACGACGCCGCCGCACATTATTACTGAACAGTTTTTTGACATGATCTGGATGGGGGGGGCGGGCGCCACGCTGTCGCTGGTGATTGCGATGCTGATTTTCGCCCGCAGTAAAAACATGCGCGAAGTGGCGCGCCTCGGCGCTGGGGCGTCGGTGTTTAACATTAACGAGCCGATCCTGTTTGGCCTGCCGGTGATCATGAACCCGATCATGCTTATTCCGTTCAACCTGGTGCCGCTGGTGCTGGTTACCGTGCAGTATGCGGCGATGAAAATTGGCGCGGTCGCCGTCACCACCGGGGTGTTTATCCCCTGGACGCTGCCACCGGTCATCAGCGGTTTTATCGTTACCGGGCACCTGAGCGGCAGCGTGATGCAGCTTATCAACCTGCTGATTGGCGCCATGTTGTACCTGCCTTTCATGCGTATCGTGGACAAACAGTACCGTGCTGCGGAGCTGAGCACGGTCACGCAAACTGACACCACCCTTGCAAAACAGGAGTAAAGCATGTGGGGAATTATCGCAACCTGGCGAATGGCGCTTGAAGGCGTAACGGAATCTGCATCTGCCCTGGCGGCGGGAAAACCGGTCTCAGCAGCGGTGGTGGATGCCGTCGCTGCCGTGGAAGACTTCCCGCTGTATAAATCCGTCGGCTATGGCGGGCTGCCTACCGAAAACGGCGAAGTCGAGCTGGATGCGGCGTACATGGACGGCGACTCGCTGGCGTTCGGTGCCGTAGGAAATCTGGTGGATATCGCCAATCCGGTGCGCGTGGCGCACGCGCTGAGCCGCCAGCGCTACAACAGCCTGCTGGTCGGCCAGGGCGCACGTGAATGGGCACTGAGCCAGGGCTTTGCCGACAAAACCATGCTCACGGAGCGCGCCATGCAGCACTACCGCAAGCGCTGCCGCGAGACGCTGGATAAAGGCTTAAGCCCGTACGACGGACACGATACCGTCGGCATTATCGGTCTTGATAAGCAGGGTTCCATGAGCGTCGCCACCTCCACCAGCGGCCTGTTTATGAAAAAACGCGGCCGCATTGGGGATTCCCCCATTATCGGCTCCGGCTTTTACTGCGACAGCGAAACCGGTGCCGCTACCGCCACGGGCGTCGGTGAAGATCTGATGAAAGGCTGCACCAGCTACGAAATCGTTCGCCGGATGGCGCAAGGCATGTCGCCGCAGCAGGCCGCAGATTCAGTGGTGTTCGAGCTGGAAGATAAGCTGATGTCGCGCTTTGGTCGCGCGGGCGATCTCTCCGTGGTGTGCATGAATAACAAGGGCGAGTTCGGCGCCGCGACGAATATCAAAACCTTTTCGTTTGTGGTGGCGACGGCTCGACAGCCTCTCACCGTTTATCGCACAGAGCGTCTGCGGGAAAAAACGCATTATCACGCGGTAGACGATGAATGGATGCAGACCTATGCCGCGCGGATCCGCGCCCCGATTGAGGAGTCATGATGATTACATATCAACTCATTACCGCACTTTCCGACGCAAAGCCGCAAAGCCATTTCATCGCCCGCACCGCCTGTGCGCATTTGCCGCAAACTGCGCTTATCGCGGAAATGCGCGAGTCCAGCGGCATCGCTGACGCCCGCTTTGGCTGCGCCCCTTTTGCCCGGATCACGCTGCTCCCGGATGCGCTCTGGCACGATAGCCTGACAGAAGGATTGCTCACGGCGCTGCGCCCGCTGCTGGCCTCACCCGTGAGTCCCGATGTGATGCTGGACGTGACAAATATCGACGACGTCGTGCTGGCGCAAGTGCTGCGTTTTCTCTTTAATCAGGCGCACCGGCTGAGCGATTTGCAGCTAAAGAAAACCGACGATGACGTCCGTATTGCGCATATCACCGCCCTCTGCCTGCCGGAACAACAGGCGAAGCTGGAGAGTGTTTTCCGCCAGCAGCAGGCTATCGCGCACGGCATGGTCGCGGCACGACGTCTGGCGGATATCCCCTCTGACCGGTGTACGCCGCAGTTTGTGGTAGAAGAGGCACTAAAGCTCTGCGCCCTCTTCCCCGCCCTGCGCTGCGAAGTGCTCAACGAAAAAGAGATTGTTGAGCACGGCCTGGGTCTACTGCACGCCGTGGGCAAAGGGGCGAGCTGCCCGCCACGTCTGCTGGCGATGCATTATGATGGCACTCACGACGGCCCGGTGCGCTGCTATGTGGGAAAAGGCATCACCTTTGATACCGGCGGTCTGTGGCTGAAAGAAGGTGCGGGCATGTACACCATGAAATATGACATGTGCGGGGCGGCTAACGTGCTGGGGCTGATGCTCACCGTGGCAGAGCTGGGATTACCCGTACGCATCATGGGCGTGCTGGCACTGGCAGAAAATGCCATCGGCCCCAATGCCATGCAGCCCGGCACGGTGGCAACAGCCTGCAACGGCACCACGGTTGAAATCAACAATACCGATGCTGAAGGTCGACTGGTGCTGGCGGATGCCATCGCCTGGGCCAGCCAGCGGCATCCGCAGACGCGCTATATTATTGATATGGCGACCTTAACCGGTGCAGTCGTGAAGGCGCTGGGGTATGAGCTAAGCGGGCTAATGACGCAGGATGAACCGCTGCGCAGTGCGCTGACGCAGGCAGGGAAACAGAGTGGCGACGAAGTGTGGTCCCTGCCGCTGGATGCGCGGTTGAAAAAGCAGACCGACAGCGCCATCGCCGATCTGTGCAACACGCCAACCAACAATGCGGCGATAAGCGCCTCGGCGGCGTGGTTGCTGCATCACTTCTGCCCGCCAACCATTCCGTGGGCGCATCTGGATATCAGCGGCACGGCACTGTGGCGTGAAGGGGGACGGAGCGTGGCATCAGGACGGCCGATTCCACTTCTGGTAGAGCATCTGTTGGAGGATCTTTAGCCGGGTGGCGGCTACGCCTTACCCGGCCTACAAAGAGCACCTGTAGGCCCGGTAAGCGCAGCCGCCACCCGGCAAAAAACTCAAAGCTTAAGGATATCTTTCACAAACGGAATGGTCAGCTTGCGCTGGGCGGTAATGGAAGCGCGATCGAGCTGATCGAGCGTATCGAACAGGGTGCGCATTTCCCTGTCCAGGCGCTTGAGCAGGAAACGGCCCACGTCTTCCGGCAGCTCAAAGCCACGCTGCTTTGCGCGCAGCTGTAATGCCTGAAGCTTATCTTCATCCGACAGCGGCTGGAGCTTGTAGATTTGCCCCCAGTCCAGACGTGACGCCAGATCCGGCAACCCAAGATTGAGCTGGCGCGGTGGACGATCGCCGGTGATCAGCAGTCGGGTTTTGCCCGACTCCAGAATGCGGTTATAGAGGTTAAAGATCGCCATTTCCCACGGCTCATCCCCCGCCACGCATTCGATATTATCGATGCAGACCAGGGAGAGATGTTCCATTCCCTCCAGCACGTCAGGCACGAACCAGGTACGTTTATCCAGCGGCACATAGCCTACCGCATCACCGCGCGCCGAAAGCTCCGCGCAGGCGGCATGCAACAGGTGGCTGCGCCCCGCGCCTTCGCGTGACCAGATATAGATGTATCCGCTGTGCTCCTGGCGCAGCACGTTTTGCAGTGCAGCCAGTAAAGAGGGGTTATCACCCGGCCAGAAACTCGCAAAAGTTTCATCGTCAGGGAGATAGAGTGGCAGAGAGAGCTGTGCCGGTCCGTTCAGAAGTACCTCAACCAGATCTTACGTAAAATCGGAACGGAGTTTAACACGGAACCTGCAAGGAGAGAACCGGGCGGATCGTCCACCCGGTTAAAGGATCAATGTGGCGCTTTTTCGCTTTCGTCAGCGTCCAGGACCACCTCTTCCGGGCGGATCACCGAGACCAGCTTGAAAATCAGGCTCAGGCCCACGCCGACGATGGTCGCCAGCGCCATGCCTTTCAGCTCGGCCGCACCGATGTGCACCTTCGCACCGCTCACGCCGATAATCAGAATGACCGAGGTGAGGATCAGGTTCTGCGCTTTGCTGTAATCCACTTTCGATTCAATCAGCACGCGAATCCCGGAGGCACCGATTACCCCGTACAGCAGCAGCGAGACGCCGCCCATGACCGGCACCGGGATGATCTGAATCGCTGCCGCCAGCTTACCCACGCAGGAGAGCAGAATGGCAATAATCGCCGCGCCGCCAATAACCCAGGTGCTGTAGACGCGGGTGATTGCCATCACGCCGATGTTCTCACCGTACGTGGTGTTTGGCGTGGATCCGAAGAAACCGGAGATGATGGTGGAGAAACCGTTCGCAAACATGGAGCGGTGCAGACCCGGGTCGCGGATTAAATCACGCTTAACGATGTTCGCCGTTACCACCAGGTGGCCGACGTGCTCCGCAATCACGACCAGTGCGGCGGGCAGAATGGTGAAGATAGCAAACCACTCGAAGCGCGGGGTGTAGAAGGTTGGCAGCGCGAACCAGTGCGCCTCGGCAATCGGTGTGGTATCCACCACGCCCATCACGAAGGAGAGCGCATAGCCCGCCAGCACGCCGATCAGGATCGGGATAATCGCCATAAAGCCGCGGAACAGCACGGAGCCAAACACCGTCACGCCCAGCGTCACCATCGAGATAATGATGGTTTTAGAATCCGGCGATTGCCCGTCCGCAGGCAGCAGACCGGCCATATTCGCCGCCACGCCCGCCAGTTCGAGACCGATGACGGCAACGATTGCGCCCATCGCCGCAGGGGGGAACATCACGTCCAGCCAGCCGGTACCGGCTTTCTTCACAATGAAGGAGACCAGGCAGAACAGTACGCCACACATGATAAAGCCGCCCAGCGCCACTTCATAACCCAGCGGCAGCAGCAATAGCACCGGAGAGATAAAGGCGAAGCTCGACCCGAGATACGCCGGGATTTTGCCTTTACAGATAAAGAGGTACAGCAGCGTACCGATGCCGTTGAACAGCAGCACGGTAGCCGGATTAATGTGAAACAGGATTGGCACCAGCACGGTTGCGCCAAACATGGCGAACAGGTGCTGCAAACTAAGCGGGATAGTCTGTAAAAGCGGCGGTCTTTCACTCACCCCGATAGCACGGCGCGTCATAGTGTTTTCCTCTGAGTTTTGTTGTTGGTGTTTTATTCAAAAAAAAGCCGACTATCAAAGTCGGCTTTTTTATCGTTATTCGATTATTTCGTACCAAAGATCTTATCGCCGGCATCGCCGAGCCCCGGGATGATGTATCCGTGCTCGTTAAGACCCTGGTCGATAGAGGCGGTGTACAGCTCAACGTCCGGGTGCGCTTTTTCCAGCGCCGCGATCCCTTCCGGTGCCGCAACGAGTACCAGCACCTTAATGCTGCTGCAGCCCGCTTTTTTCAGCAGGTCAATGGTGGCGATCATTGAACCGCCGGTCGCCAGCATAGGGTCAACCACCAGCGCCATACGTTCGTCGATGTTGGACACCAGCTTCTGGAAGTAAGGAACCGGCTCCAGCGTCTCTTCATTACGGTAGATACCGACCACGCTGATGCGCGCGCTTGGTACGTGCTCTAGCACGCCTTCCATCATACCCAGACCGGCACGCAGGATAGGCACGACGGTAATTTTCTTCCCTTTGATCTGCTCAACCTGCACCGGGCCGTTCCAGCCTTCGATGGTGACTTTTTCCGTTTCCAGATCAGAGGTTGCTTCGTAGGTCAGCAGGCTGCCCACTTCAGAAGCCAGTTCGCGAAAACGCTTCGTGCTGATGTCATGCTCACGCATCAGGCCCAACTTGTGTTTAACGAGTGGGTGTTTCACTTCCACAATCTTCATTCTCTTTCTCCTCTGAGGTGGCATCCGCAAAAAAATCGCGGGATTATACCGCTTTTTTCGGATTGCGCCATACCCATCTTGCTTGACATATGTCAATCAAAGACAAAAAAGCCGGAGGCTGGGCTCCGGCTTGGGTGCGGGGTTCTGCCGGGTGGCGCTAACGCTTACCCGGCCTACACGTCCCGTAGGCCCGGTAAGCGCAGGGTATGAACCGGAAACATGGGTAACACTTTAGACCGGATA
>NZ_JBMKIF010000051.1:0-18804 GCF_049238025.1 Enterobacter cloacae complex sp. IR5458 | reverse complement strand
CGGGCATCGTTAACTTAAGATACAAAAGCTGTCCGGAAATGGCGGGTCAAGATCACTGCTACCGGCGTCCCGTTATCAGCCGTTCCGCTGACTATTCGATTCGCTGGAAGACTTTTTTACTTCCATCCGGTGAGAATGCGATAACATCGTAAGCCTCTTTTCGGGCTCCCATCTCCATTCCAGGACTTCCTGCTGGCATACCGGGGGTGGCGAGACCGTATATACCCGAACCAGACTGCATTGCCTTATGTATCGTTGTCGCAGGCACATGGCCTTCAATGATCAAATTACCGGCAACCGCGGTATGACAACTTCGTAGTCCTGCAGGAACAGCATGCTTTTCTTTCAGGGCTGACAGCGCCTGATCATTCATGACGTGAGTTCGTACTTCGAACCCGTCTTTTTCCATCGCTTTGCCCCACAGGGAACAACAGCCACAGTTTTCAGATTTGTACATATCAATCACTTTTTCACTCGCCATCGCGGGTAGTGAAAGGCCGAGAGCCAGCGCCATTAGAACCACTTTTTTCATACTCACCTCTGTATATTATCGATATAAACCCTGACGTCAGGGTGAATCAGTAAAGAAGGACACCCACAGGGGGTGCCCTTTCAGGTTCAGGACACGCTTTTTTTATGTCTGCGCAGCCAGATTAATTTGTAGGCGGCAGGAATAATGAACAGGGACAGCAGCGGAGCCGTGATCATCCCACCAATCATGGGTGCCGCAATACGGCTCATGACTTCTGAACCTGCGCCGGTTCCCCAGAGTATTGGCAGCAGACCCGCAATGATCACCGCCACGGTCATGGCTTTCGGCCGGACACGCAGTACGGCACCATGATAGAGGGCTTCATCAAGACCTTCCGGTGTGAACGTCTCTTTACGGGACAATTCCGGGTGCGCTTCAATGGCATGACGCAGATACATCAGCATGACCACGCCAAACTCTGCTGCCACCCCGGCCAGGGCGATAAACCCGGTTCCGGTCGCCACTGACATATGGAAGCCCTGCCAGTACAGGAACCATATTCCGCCAACCAGGGCGAACGGCAGGCTCATCAGGATCAGCAGGGCTTCGTCAACCCGGCGGAATGCCAGATACAACAGGATGAAAATGATCATCACCGTCATCGGCACCATCAGCTTCAGTTTCTTGTTGGCATGCTCAAGCAGTTCAAACTGTCCGGAGAATGCCACACTGGTTCCCGGTCTCAGTTTCACTTTCTCGCTGATGGCCGTCTTAATGTCGTTAACCACCGACACCATGTCCCTGCCGCGGGCATCAACATAAATCCAGCTGGCTGGCCGGGCATTTTCGGTTTTCAGCATGGTTGGTCCAGAAACGACGTTAATATCCGCGACATCGCCCAGCGTGATCTGCTGCTTCATCGGGGTCAGGATCGGCATCTGTTTCAGCGCCTGCGGACTGTTCCGGTAATCCTGCGGGTAGCGAATGTTAATAGGGTACCGGGCCACCCCTTCAACCGTCTCACCCACCATAGCACCTCCGATTGCTGAAGAGACGAACAGCTGGACATCACCTACCGTCATCCCGTAGCGGGAGGCTTTCTCCCGGTTGATATCGATATCGATGTAGCGCCCGCCCTCAAGTCGCTCAGCCAGGACAGACACCACGCCAGGCACGGTTTTGGCTACCGCCTCGATACTCTGCGCCGTCGCGTCGATATCGGACAGAACAGTCCCGGACACTTTGATACCTATCGGGCTTTTGATCCCGGTTGAGAGCATATCAATACGGTTACGGATAGGCGGCACCCAGAGGTTTGCCAGACCCGGTAAACGGACTGTCCTGTCGAGTTCATCAATAATCTTGTCAATTGTCATGCCGGGACGCCACTGATCCTCAGGTTTGAGCTGGATCGTGGTTTCCACCATTTCGAGCGGCGCGGAATCCGTTGCGGTCTCTGCTTTACCGGTCTTGCCAAATACAGAAGCCACTTCAGGAACGCTTTTGATTAACTTGTCTGTTGTCTGCAGGAGCGCTGCAGCTTCTGCCGGAGAGACGCCAGGCAAGGTCGACGGCATATACAGCAGATCGCCCTCGTTAATCTTCGGCAGAAATTCACCGCCCACCTGACTCAGTGGCCAGATAACCGTGAAAATGGACAAGGCCGCAACCAGCAGGGTTGTTTTTGGCCAGTGGAGGACCCGCAGCAGCAAAGGATGATACGCTTTGATCAGCACCCGGTTCAGGGGGTTACTTGTCTCGGCAGGAATTTTCCCCCGGATCCAGAATCCCATCAGAATAGGAATGACGATGATGGCCAGTGCGGCCGCTCCCGCCATGGAGTACGTTTTCGTGAATGCCAGCGGGCCAAACAGACGACCTTCCTGCCCTTCCAGGGTAAAGATAGGAATAAAGGACAGGGTGATGATCAGCAGGCTAATGAACAACGCGGGTCCCACTTCCACGGAGGCGTCGGTAATCACCTTCCAGCGGGTGGCGTTGTCAATCTGCTCACCCGGATGCTGATGATCCCACTCCTCAAGCCGTTTGTGCGCATTTTCAATCATCACAATGGCGGCATCCACCATCGCACCGACGGCAATCGCTATCCCTCCCAGCGACATGATATTGGCGTTCAGTCCCTGGAAGTGCATGACGATAAAGGCGATACACAGGCCAAGCGGCAGAGAGATAATCGCCACCAGGGCAGAACGTACGTGCCACAGGAACAGAGCACAGACGATGGCCACCACGATAAACTCTTCCAGAAGTTTGGAACTGAGGTTATCAATCGCCCGGTCGATTAACTGGCTGCGATCGTAGGTGGTCACGATTTCAACGCCTTCCGGCAGGCTGGCCTTCAGCGTCTCCAGTTTATCCCTCACTGCCGTGATAACGTCGCGCGCATTTTTACCCGACCGCAGGATCACCACGCCGCCAGCGACTTCTCCCTGGCCGTTCAGCTCGGCAATACCACGCCTCATTTCGGGCCCGGTCTGCACGCGGGCAACATCCCGCAGATAAACCGGCACGCCGTTCTCACCTGTTTTCAGGACGATGTTATTAAAATCATCAATGCTCTGAAGATAACCGCTGGCACGGACCATATACTCCGCTTCGGCCATTTCAACGGATGAGCCACCGGCCTCCTGGTTAGACGATTCAAGTGCCTGTTTCACTTCGGGCAGGCTGATACCGTACTGGGACAGTTTTACCGGATTGACCTGAATCTGGTACTGTTTCACCACGCCGCCAACCGAAGCGACCTCAGCCACGTTCGGGATGGTTTTCAGCTCAAATTTCAGGAACCAGTCCTGCAGAGAGCGCAGTTCTGAAAGGTCGTGTTTTCCGTTGCGATCGACAAGGGCATATTCAAATATCCAGCCCACTCCCGTGGCGTCCGGGCCGATTTCAGAGCTCACACCCGCAGGCAGTTTGCCCTGAACCTGATTCAGGTATTCCAGCACGCGCGAACGGGCCCAGTACAGATCGGTGCCGTCTTCAAAAATGACATACACATACGAATCACCGAACTGTGAAAAGCCACGCACGGTTTTTGCGCCAGGTACGGACAGCATGGTGGTGGTAAGCGGATAGGTGACCTGGTTTTCTACAATCTGCGGGGCCTGTCCGGGATAGCTGGTTTTAATAATGACCTGCACATCTGACAGGTCAGGCAGCGCATCGACCGGCGTGTTAATTATCGTCCATGTGCCCCAGATGCTGAGAAACAGTGCGCCCATCATGACCAGGAAACGGTTGGCGACAGAGCGCCGGATAATCCATTCAATCATCGTCGTCTCCTCAGTGCCCTGAATGCATATTTACAGGCTGCTCAGACATTGCTGGCATACTGTTTTCTGTTTTTTCAGGGTGGCGCATACGTTCCAGCGCGCCCGTAATATTGGCTTCGGAGTCAATGAGGAACAGGCCACTGACCACCACGGTATCGCCTTCATTCAGGCCGGAGCCAATGCCGGACTGTTGCTGTGATTCATGCAGAACGTGGATCTGTTTCGGCACAAACTTGCCTTCATCATCAACAGTAATCACGCGCTGTTCTTTGCCGGTATCGATAACGGCCTGGCTTGGTATCAGCAGCATCTCCTGGCTCTTGGTATTCAGTTTCAGATAGGCATTCATGCCCGGCTTGAGAAACTCATCCTTATTAGAAACCTGGAGACGGACCTGAAGCGTACGGGTTGTCTGATCCACGCTGGGAAGAATGTTCCATTTTTCGACATGGAATGTTTTATCCGGATAAGCCGGTACCGAAATTTCAAACTGCGACGTATCTTTCAGCAGATAGGCGATAGATTCTGGCACTGCAGCGCTGATCCAGACCGGGTCCATCCCCTGAATCTGAGCCACTACTTTATCTTTCGAAATATTCATTCCGGTGCGCAGGTCAAACGCAGTAATGACACCATCAATAGGTGCTTTAATGGTAAAACGGGTCTGGATTGTGCGGGTTGAACGCAGCCTTTGAATATCCTCTTCCGGCATACCAGCCAGACGAAGTCGCTCCAGAACCCCTTTTATCTGGGTTGACGTACCGCCTGTACCGGATAACAGCAGGAACTCACTTTGTGCCTCAACCCATTCAGGAATGGTGATATCGATAAGCGGAGTGCCTTTCTTCACATGATCGCCAATCGTCAGGGGATACACTTTTTCGACGAAACCGTCAGAACGCGCCTGCACAATGACAAACTGATACTCGTTGTAACTGACATTAGCCGGGATTGTCTGGGAATAATTCAGCATTCCTCGCGTAACTTTTTGCGTTTTTAATCCCAGATTCTGAACCTGGGTTGGATCGATACGGATCCCGCCACTGCTTTTATCGCCACTTTCATCAGCATATTTCGGCACCAGGTCCATATCCATAAAGGGAGATTTTCCGGGTTTATCAAATTTGGTATCCGGTTTCATCGGGTCATACCAGAAAAGTACCTTTCGCTCCGGTGCCTTTTGTTCGGTTTGTACTGTTTTTTGTGATGAGTTTACATACTGCCAGGCAGTAACCGATATCAGCCCCCCTGCTATGAGGCTGCTGATAATTATTGCAGCATATTTTATCTTTAAAGAAGCCATACAATTTCTCGCTGAAAAATCAAAACACCTGGCATATGCGCCCGATCATTCATTCACAGTAATCCCTTAATGAATGTTCAGGCGCACTGGATGTATTCGCTCCGGACTGATAATCAGGATTGCGTAACGTTAATGCTTTTGAGTAAGGAGATGTTGCCCTGCTGAATAAACGAGAAATCGACATGGTTGCCGGTTTTCAGGGCATTGATAGCGTCGTCTGCATTAACAAAAGTGAAGCGCATGGTCATTGCAGGCCAGCCCACAGCAGGGATTGCTTCGTGCGAAATGGTAATCTTTTTACTATTCATATCAATGTCTTTAACGACACCGGTGCCCTTGATAACCTGCTGTACCGAAGCATCACTGGCAGCATTCATATCGCCATGCTGATGTGTTTCAGCATGAAGACCGGCAGAAAACATGACAGAGAAGGCACCAAATAAAACGGCTTTAAGTGAATTACGCATTTTTAATTTCCTGATTAATTAAATAAATTTACTCTACCCAACCGCCACCCAGCGCGGTAAACAGATTAATTTCGTTAACCTGTCGGGAATAGGTAAGATCGAGAATGGTTTGCTGCGTAGCGAAGAGGGAACGTTCTGCATCCAGCACTTCGATGTAACTGACAGCACCACTTGCATATAATCCTCTGGCACGCTGGAGAGTTATCTGAAGTGAATCAAGATAACGCTGCTGTGACTCAAGTTGCTGGCTAAGGCTGTCGCGCAGCGCAAGCGTGTCGGAAACATCCTTAAAGGCTGACTGAATTTTTTGTTCGTAATTAACCACCGATTGTTGCTGGCGAATTTCAGCCAGCTTCAGATTGGCTTTATTCCTGCCAGCATTAAAAATAGGAATTTCAATTTTAGGGATAAAATTCCACATTCCACTTCCTGACGTAAACAGGCTTGACAGCTCCGTACTGCTTGCGGAAAGACCACTGGTCAGGGTAATGGAGGGGAAAAAGGCCGCTCGCGCTGCGCCAATATTGGCATCAGCCGCTTTCAGCTGATATTCCGCTTCCATAATATCCGGTCGCTGCAGCAAAATTTGTGAAGATAGATTTGGTGGCAATTTTACTGGTGCGATCTCCCCGCCTTTCATCCCTTTTTCTGACGGAAGTGCGCGGTACGTTCCCAGCACCAGTTGCAGGGCATTGTTTGCCTGAGCCAGATCGCCTTCTCGTTTGGCTATTTCGGCGCGGGTACTTTCGATTTGTCCTCTCGCCTGTTCAAGTGCCAGAACGTTCGTACTCCCGGTCACGAGCTGTTGCTCAACGAAAGCATAGGACTGTTCATAATTTTTCAGCGTTTCCCGCGCAATACGGAGTTGTTCGTACGCCAGTTGCTGGCTGAAATAGCTCTGTGAAACGTTGGAGACCAGCAGGATGTGTACGGCACGACGGGCTTCTTCGCTGGCAAAGTAGTTCTGGCGATCAGCCTCACTCATGTTCTTAAGTTTGCCAAAAAAATCGAGCTCATAGCTGAGCTCCAGACCCGCGTCGTACTCCTGTGTGGTCGGCTTGTCACCTTTCAGACCACCGTTGTATGTGATCCCGGATGAGGCATTCAGTTGGGGATAACGATCTGCATCCGTGACGTTGAACTGGGCCCGGGCCTCTTCAACCTTCAGGGCAGCCATTCTCAAATCACGGTTATTATTCAGGGCTTCACCGATCAGCCTGCTGACCTGGGGATCGACAAAAAAGTTTCGCCAGCCCGTATCCTGATAGCTGTTTACCGCAGGCGTCAGACTGTTTTTAGACAATGAAAACTGCTGGGGAACCGGAGCTGGCGGACGCTGATATTCAGGTGCCAGAGAAACACAACCAGCCAGGATGAATATGGTACTGATGCTGAGTAATTTTAATTTGAACATAACGCTTCTCGTACAGGCAGACCTGGTAAATGGTTCAAACGAAGTCCAGAGTATTGATAGGGATACTTTACCGAACGCTCTCTGTTTGCCGGGTGACAGGATAATGACAATGTTGTCATTTTTGCTGTAATCCGTTGATAACGATCGTGGGCGCAATAAAATGACATTAGCAGCCAGCCGGGGAGCATGATGAAAATATTAATCGTTGAAGACGAAATTAAAACAGGTGAATATCTCAGCAAGGGGCTGACAGAGGCGGGGTTCGTCGTGGATCACGCTGATAATGGTCTGACCGGATATCATCTTGCCATGACAGCCGAGTATGATTTAGTCATCCTGGATATCATGCTGCCTGATGTAAACGGCTGGGATATCATCCGTATGCTGCGCAGTGCCGGAAAGGGGATGCCGGTATTACTGCTGACGGCCCTTGGCACGATTGAACACAGGGTCAAAGGACTTGAGCTGGGTGCGGACGATTATCTGGTGAAGCCCTTTGCGTTTGCTGAACTGCTCGCCCGGGTAAGAACCCTCCTCAGGCGGGGAAACACGATGATCACGGAAAGCCAGCTTAAAGTGGCTGACCTCTCGGTTGATCTCGTATCCAGAAAAGTCAGCCGCGCCGGGAACCGCATTGTGCTCACCAGTAAAGAGTTCAGCTTGCTGGAATTCTTCATTCGCCATCAGGGAGAAGTTCTTCCCCGCTCCCTGATTGCCTCTCAGGTCTGGGACATGAATTTTGACAGCGACACTAACGCGATTGATGTCGCAGTAAAGCGACTCCGCGCTAAAATAGACAACGATTACGGGACAAAACTGATCCAGACAGTGCGGGGCGTGGGCTACATGCTGGAGATCCCGGATGCATAGCAAACCGTCCAGACGACCTTTCTCACTCGCTCTGCGGCTGACCTTTTTTATCAGCCTGTCCACAATACTGGCGTTTATCGCCTTCACCTGGTTTATGCTGCATTCTGTTGAAAAGCATTTTGCCGAGCAGGATGTCAGCGATCTGCAACAAATCAGCACCACACTGAGCCGTATACTCCAGTCCCCGGCAGATCCGGATGAAAAAAAAGTAAGCAAAATAAAGGAATCAATTGCCAGCTACCGCAACGTTGCCCTTTTGCTCCTCAATCCCAGGGGTGAAGTGCTCTTGAGCTCAGCTCAGGGGGCGGCACTACGCCCGGCAGCGAATTCAGCAGATTTTAGCGAGCACAGCCGCGCACGGGATGTCTTTCTCTGGACGGTGGAGGATCCTGCGGGACCGATGGATACCGGGTCCGGAATGAAGATGGAAACATACCGGATTATCGCCTCCTCTGGCCAGGCGATATTTCAGGGCAAACAGCAGAACTATGTCATGCTGACTGGCCTCTCCATTAATTTCCATCTCCATTACCTTGATGCGCTGAAAAAAAATCTGATTGCAATCGCTGTTGTGATAAGCCTGCTGATTGTTCTGATCATTCGCATCGCTGTCCGTCAGGGGCATCTGCCCCTTCGTAATGTCAGCAATGCCATTAAAAGCATCACCTCCGAGAATCTTGATGCGCGGCTGGAACCGACACGGGTTCCCATTGAGCTGGAGCAACTGGTTATCTCGTTCAATCATATGATTGGAAAGATTGAGGATGTCTTTACCCGCCAGGCCAATTTCTCTGCCGATATCGCGCACGAGATCAGAACGCCCATCACCAATCTGGTGACACAGACTGAAATCGCGCTGAGTCAGGATCGAACCCAGAAGGAACTTGAGGATGTCCTCTACTCCAGCCTGGAAGAGTATAACCGGATGACCAAAATGGTCAGCGACATGCTGTTCCTGGCGCAGGCAGACAATAATCAGCTGATACCTGACAGGGTCATGTTTGACCTCAGAGCGGAAGTCATGAAAGTCTTCGAGTTTTTCGAAGCCTGGGCCGAAGAACGCAATATCACGCTCAAATTTGACGGGATGCCCTGCCTGGTTGAGGGAGATCCACAAATGTTCAGAAGGGCGATCAATAATCTGTTATCCAATGCCCTGCGTTATACCCCGGAGGGACAGGCAATCACCGTCTCAATAAGAGAGCAGGAGAGCTTTTTTGACCTTGTGATTGAAAATCCGGGGAAACCGATCCCTGAAGAACATTTATCAAGGCTGTTTGACCGTTTTTATCGGGTGGATCCATCCAGACAACGAAAAGGAGAAGGCAGCGGCATCGGCCTTGCGATTGTGAAGTCAATCGTGGAAGCACATCACGGAAGAGTGCAGGTGGAATCAGACGTACGCTCCACGCGTTTTATCTTATCCGTGCCCAGACTGGAGAAAATGATCCCGGAAACCCAATGCTGAAAATAAAGATGTAAATGACAAAGATGTCATTAGCCTGTCATGCAGCAAACAGAAGCCATTCGATATAATTAGTGCAACTTATCAGGAAGGCTGGATTGCTTCATCAATACCCGGCGTCAGAGTACGCCAGGAAATGAATATCCAGCCCTCTTCCGGAGAAATAAACGCTGCCGAACTTGTTTCAGTTATGGAACTGAAAACACCGGTTGTACTTCCCCGGACATCACTAATTCAGAAATGGAGAGTTATCATGAAAAATATCGTATTAGCATCTTTGCTGGGCTTTGGTTTAATTTCATCGGCCTGGGCCACTGAAACCGTGAATATCCATGATCGCGTCAACAATGCACAGGCTCCTGCTCACCAGATGCAGTCTGCTGCGGCTCCTGTCGGGATCCAGGGGACTGCTCCTCGTATGACCGGTATGGACCAGCATGAACAGGCCATTATTGCTCATGAAACCATGACGAACGGCTCGGCGGATGCGCACCAGAAAATGGTGGAAAGTCATCAGAAGATGATGGGAAATAACACGGTATCCACGACCGTCCCGTCAACGTCTTACGCGGCGATGAATGAGCATGAAAGAGCAGCGGTTGCCCATGAATTCATGAATAACGGGCAATCCGGCCCACATCAGGCCATGGCCGAAGCGCACCGCCGCATGATCAATGCAGGCTGAATGCGACGGTAGTATCCGTGCTGTTACCTTTTCCCTGATAGATTTTCCTGAAACAACGTTGCTACATTTTTGCCCCCCGTCAGGGGGCTTTTTTGTCTGACTCAGCTACACTTAACCGGTACCTGTCTGAAAGGAATTATTATATGAAAATCAAAAACACCCTTTTTGTAATATTAATGTTATCCCTGCCAGCCATTTCTGCTGAACATTCGGAAATGAAAATGTCAGATATGCACTCATCGGCATCATCACAGGAATATATGGCTGGCATGAAAAATATGCATGAAAAAATGATGGCCGCCGTTAATGAATCCAATCCCGATAAGGCCTTTGCAAAAGGTATGATCGCACACCATGAAGGGGCAATCGCAATGGCTGAGACCGAGCTCAAATACGGAAAAGATCCCGAAATGAGAAAGCTTGCGCAGGACATCATAAAAGCGCAGAAAGGTGAAATCGAACAGATGAATAAATGGCTTGGAAGCCAAAAATAAAGATTGCAAAAACGCCATGATAAGCGTAATTTTAAACCACTCCCGGGCACGGGAGCCTGTTAAACGTTAAATAATTAAAACCCGATTAATTTCGGGTTTTTTATATTCTGTACTCCGGTCTTTTGTTGTGGACCGGAATATAGGCACCTGTGATATTTTTTACACATTATCTCGTCATGGAAACAATGTCGTTCAGGATCTCAACCAGCTCAATCCTTTCCTGCATTCCGTCATGATAGGTTGATCTTGAGATAATTCTTTCCGCTGTCATCCGGGGCCAGAATTTATCAAGCACATTATCGGGTTTCATTCCCACAGCCCGTCCGATTATTTTTTTAGCATCACAGGTGTCCGTAAATGTGACGACTACACCGGTAATTTCTTCGATAAGGTCCGGACACAGATAGTTCTCTATTTCACGTTTGCGCGTGGCGAAAAAGAGCTTACCGGCATCCTCCACTTCTTTTTTACGCTTCTGAATGGACTGAACCTGTGCAGGATCCCCCCCGGTATCGGAGTCCAGGAATACGCACCAGGGAAGCCCCAGGTCATTGGCCAGATTTAAGGTCACCCAGTGTTTGACGCTGCCACATCCCCCGATCAGGACGGGCACAATTTTCACGTCCTCAAGAGAGGCGGACAGCACACCGGACTGTTTTAATGTACTGGCCGCATGCCTCAGGAACGTAACATCCGACTTTCCTTCTACCAGAACAATGCCTTTAGCCCTTTCCATACCAGTCTCTGGCAACACTCCCAGGCTTTCAGTTACTTCCTTCAGCACAGTGTCATCCGGCATTTTTACAACGGGTTCACCCGTCTCATTTCGGGTGACATAACGTACGCCTTCGACAGGGATCAATCCAGCCAGCGCCGGGACATGGGTGGTAACGATAATCTGACGGTGCGGCTGGCCTGCCAGTGCCAGTAACGCTTTCATCAGCATCACCTGATAGTTCGGATGCTGTGAAGTTTCAGGTTCCTCAATTGCATAAATCACATTTCTTGGCGTCCCGGCGACATTCTTCTCAGCCTCAGCCCTGAAAAAATTCAGCAGAATAAGCCTCCTTATCCCGCTGCCGCGCTTATTAACGGGGATACCATTTTCACCGTCCAGGGTGAAATTAAAGGTCCACCTGGGTTTTTCCTTAAATCGTGGAGTCAGTTCACTGGCGAGTTCGGGGGCCATTTCACGTAATTTATCCAGCGTTCTCTGCGCGACATCCAGGACACTGTCCTGAATCTCATTTTCCAGCGCTGTTATTTTGTCCTGCAGCGCAGCCTGAGCGTCTTTTACGGCCTGCTGTAAGGGATTTCTGGCTTCGGAATCCCCGTCGCTGCTTTCCCTGTCAGCTTTGAAAATCGCATAGGTGGGCAGCAAATCAAGGATCTTTCCCCATAATGATTTTGTGTCGGTTCCGAACTCTTTGTCGACATCCAGTAATATTTCTGAACAGGCATAGGGGGCAGCGGCGTCCCTGATGGCCTGACGCCATAACGATGCTGTGCGTTTATCCGCCACATTTTTTTCAATGTCCTTACCCGCCGCCCTGAGGTCAGATATTTTCATCCCCAGTAAATTTCTCAGGGGCTCCGCTTCCGGGTGGATGCAGCGGATGCAGGTCTGGTCGGGTTTTCCTGAGGTCGTGGCTTTAAACGATTTGACGATTTCAAAATTGCCGTCTTTATTCAGCAAATGTTCTGAAGCAAGAGTGGTCTGCACCCTGTCGTCGATCATAATAAAATCGGGCAGGTCATCGAACTCACAGGCGATTTCAAAACGGCCCTCACCTTCTCTCAGGCCGAAACAGTTCATGTCATTCCTGTCTGCCTTCACTCCTTCTGTTTCAAAAAAAATAGCCAGCGCTTCCAGAAGCGTTGATTTACCGAAGTCATTTCGGCCGACAATGCCCGTCATGCCCTCATCGATACTGATCTCAGTAGAGTTTCTGTAGCCTCTGAAGTTTGTAAGTTTTAATTTTCTGAGCCGCATATACAGTCCTGTGTGTAAGAAAGCGTTGTTACCGGAACCCTGAATACAATATCTGTTTTATATGAGCCTGAATCCTGGCGGGGAAATACCGTGATTCAGGATATCCTAATAGCATTCCCGGATTATGATCCGGTCGCGCTTCCTGAACATTACTGCCCCGTCAGTCACCCGAAACTTTTTCAGGCCGATAGACGTGACGAAGCTGACGTCACAGCCGCGGACGGCCGGAGGACACTTTTGATGACCTTCTTTTATATCCGGAGCGGGCATATGGGTATTTATTGCTTATAGTGTTAACAATGACATAAGACTAATGCTGATTACGGATTATTGTGAAAATTCACTATATAAGGCATGTATATTTGCACTGACGAGAAATATCATGCACTTTGTTGCTCGGGATCCGAAAACCCCAAGTTCCGGATCTCCGCGAATCTCACCGGCTCGCTGCGGCGCGGAAACACAATATGTGCCACTCCGTTAGCGGAGTTTTCTTCTTTATGCTGTGTTTATCCCCTGCCCCGTGACCGGCCACTCAGCACCGGAAAAGGGCGGTGTGGTTATTCCCTCACCGTGGTACACTTCCGGAAAGTTGCTATATTCAGGAAAGTCGGATCTCCTTGAAACGGGCATCCGGTAATTACAGAGCTAAATTATTTTCATTATTAGCAGTGCTGACTTTGCTTGATGACTCTTAATGATACTTTTTAGTTACGTGAAAACTGACAGGGTTACAAGGGTGTACCTGGTCAGAATTCACGTAGCGCACCTTCACTCGTCTGTTGCTACTTACCCTTTCGTTCCGAGCCTGTTTATCCTGGCATTACCCCATTTCTCCCAAAAGCCGTAAAAATGCCCTCAGCACGCGCCATGACTGGCTTTAACGAGGATCGACGCGGAAAAATGATCCTTTACGTATTTGGTTTTACCCACAATAATGCGGAAGAAGACAATAAAAGGATCCGCGCGCTGCGAATTATTGTCATGGCGGGATCGGTCTGTCAGGTGCAAAATACCTGTATTCATACACAGTGCGTGCGCTACGTGAAAAATAACAGATGAACAACGTCATTCCCCTGCCGAATTCACCAGAACGCGTTTCGTTATTGCCCATCGCCCCGGGCGTTGATTTTGCGACCGCGGTAGCCATGCGTCGTCTGGCCACCGCGAACGGGGTGACACCGGCGTATCTGCTGGCGCCGGAAGTGAGCGCCCTCCTCTTCTATATGCCGGACCTGCGTCATTACATGCTGTTCTCGACGTTCTGGAACACCGGCGTGAGGATCGGCGAATCCCGGACGCTGACCCCGGAATCTTTTGATCTCGACGGGATGCGCCCGTTCGTAAAGGTGCTGTCAGAAAAAGTACGGGCCCGCCGTGGTCGTCCGCCGAAAGACGAAGTGCGCCTGGTACCCCTCACCGATAAGAGCTACGTGCACCAGATGAAGAGCTGGATGGTAACCACCCGCCCCCGCCGCCGGGAGCCGCTGTGGGACGTCACCGATGAAACGATGCGCAACTGGCTGAAACAGGCCGTCAGTCGTGCTGCCGCTGACGGGGTGTATTTTTCCATCCCGGTGACGCCGCACACATTTCGCCACAGCTATATTATGCACATGCTGTATCACCGCCAGCCGAAGAAAGTGATTCAGGCGCTGGCTGGCCATAAGGATCCGCGTTCGATGGAAGTGTATACCAGAGTGTTTGCGCTGGAGCTGGCCGCAACAATTGCCGTTCCGTTTACCAGTGATGGTCGTGATGCCGCTGATATCCTGCGTTCATTGCCCCCGGGCAAATAGACAGGTCAGGACAAAGAAGCGTTCATCAACCTCGCAGGATATTGACTGAGGTGTGCCCGCGAACATACCTCAGTCAATGTAAGCGACAGGAACCCACCTTCATCACATACCGTAGTCAATATTTGCATTCCGGAAGCCAAATCTGCATACGACAGTCAATTTAATGGATAAAGAGTAGGGTCTTTGCCGGGAAGAATTATTGACTGTGGTATGCGCCCTGCATACCACAGTCAATAAGATGTAATTCTGCATACCTCAGTCATTATCGGGCTTGACGCTGGCGAGGGCTTTTGCCAGTTTCTGCGGATCAATTCCAGCAGCTTTCAGGGCGTTAATCACTTCATCGTAATTCTGTTCAGGTATTTCTTCTTCTGGCTTGCGCGGAACTTTCACCGTGCTGCTGATAAGTTTTGAATTGCGATAATGCACACTGAAGTATGTGGAGCGCCCACGTTTGAATTCGGTGTAATCCAGATAACCGATATCCTTCAACTGCATCATGGCTTTGCGAACCGTGTGATTCTGCGTATAGACGTTTGACGTCAGGTTCAGTCTGTCCCGCATGCGTTTCATGGAAATAGGAGCGGGATTCTGTGGGAGGCTTTCAATGTAGGTGTAGAGTGCCTGAGCAGACTCCTTGCGCTGCAGGGCATCGATGGCTTTCAGTCGCAACAGAACCCGCCTGTCCATGTGATACAATTCGAAGAGTTTAGGTTCCGCCTTGATCTCAACAACATCCTCGGTGATGTCGTAATAAGCGGACTGTACCAGGTGTGTTGTCCACCCTTTCGTCTCGCTCTGAAATTTGAGGGTTACTGACGCAAGTTTAAACAGTGAATTGCTGATCCGGTCACGCATTTTCTGGTTTGAGCGGCGGGAATCGAAACCACACATCTTCACGAATTCGACAAAGGATAATTCAAGTGTGTCATTTTTGACGCCACACTCAGACATCGAACGAATGATCCCAAGCCAGACTTTGAAGTCCGTATCCATGTCAAGACGCGATCCTGTGATCCTGACATCGGTATACCCTTCACTTTTGGCAATAGAGAGCTGTACGAGCTCCTCAGTCGCATCAGTGACGTTTTTGCGGTTAGTCTTGCTCCTGGACGTCGATTTTAACGTAGGAACGAAGAGACCAAGCCTCATGAGCGCAACAGGCTGAACAGTACTGGCGCTGTTAACATCCAGCTTAACAACTTCACCTGTTGTTTTGTTCACCTCCTCAAGATTCAGAGGTAACTCATTATTTTCCTTAGCCATTTTAAACACCGACAGTTATCCACAAAAGCAAGTATATACGCATATCTCAGTCAACGGAAATACATACCCCAGTTAATACAAATGCATACCGCAATATGTGAGACTGCACACAACAGTCAAGATATGACATACCTCAGTAAATGATGCCCCCTCTTCAGGCCAGTAATATCGGTGCACAGCACGATCCGGGGATCTCTTTTTGATCTCACTATGATCTCCTTAAGGATCAATTACTGGATCTACCCTATGAATAACCTGAGCAGAGCCCTGTAAAAACACAGGACAACACAAATTACGCATTCCAGTCATTGGCTAAACAGGAAAAGAACATTACCGAAACACTTTAATATTGACAGTGGTATGCAGAGCAGAGCGACCGGTCACCCTTTACGTTTCCAGATATCTTACACGCTATAGTCAAGATACTGCATATAACAGTCAATTTTTAAAATCTTAAATCCACCATCCCATACCCTTTTCAGCTAAAGAGCGTCAGTGGATCATATGATTACGCAGCAATTCCGCTTCCTCGACGAATACGATCTTCGTTCGTATCCTTACTGCGGCGAGCGGCAGATATTGACTGAGATATGCCAGTCAAACCTGGAGGAATGCTTTCAGACTTACATATACTCACATATTGACCAACTTTGCATTTTTAGCTTAGGTTTGCAAATTTAGTGTTGCTTTGCTTGTTTTATCAAGATTTAATATATCAATGCAAAGTTGAGTTCAAGGAACGTACAATGGGATTGATGAATACGCTCGATCAGTGCATAGCAGCCGGCCACGAAATGACGAAAGCTATTGCAGTTGCTCAGTTCAATGATGACAGCCCTGAGGCAAGAAAAATTACGCGTCGCTGGCGTGTGGGAGAAGCTGCCGATTTAATTGGTGTCTCATCCCAGGCTATTCGTGATGCAGAAAAAGCAGGTCGCCTCCCTCACCCGGACATGGAAATGCGTGGCCGGGTTGAGCAGAGAGTGGGTTACACGATCGAACAGATTAACCATATGCGGGATGTGTTTGGCACCCGCCTGCGGCGGCCTGATGACAGCGTTCCGCCCGTCATTGCAGTGGCAGCACATAAGGGGGGGGTCTATAAGACATCTGTATCTGTACATCTGGCACAGGATCTGGCACTGAAAGGACTGCGGGTACTGCTTGTGGAAGGGAACGATCCTCAGGGTACCGCCTCCATGTACCACGGCTGGGTTCCTGATTTGCACATCCATGCCGAAGACACCTTACTTCCCTTTTATCTTGGTGAGCGTGATGATGTCGCCTATGCGGTAAAACCCACCTGCTGGCCTGGACTTGATATTATTCCTTCTTGCCTGGCGCTGCATCGTATCGAAACTGAGCTTATGGGTCGGTATGACGACGGAAAATTACCGACAGAACCCCACATGATGCTTCGCCTGGCCATTGAAACGGTGGCTCATGATTATGATGTCATTGTTATCGACAGTGCACCTAACCTCGGTATTGGCACCATCAATGTCGTCTGTGCTGCGGATGTGCTCATCGTGCCAACGCCAGCAGAGTTATTCGATTACACTTCTGCCCTTCAGTTTTTTGACATGCTGCGCGATTTGTTAAAAAACGTGGACCTGCAGGGTTTTGAACCTGACGTCAGAATTCTTCTGACCAAGTACAGCAATAACAATGGCTCACAGTCACCCTGGATGGAAGAACAGATCCGCGATGCCTGGGGAAGCATGGTACTGAAAAACGTTGTACGCGAGACCGACGAGGTCGGTAAAGGTCAGATCCGTATGAGAACGGTGTTTGAGCAGGCTATCGATCAGCGCTCATCTACAGGAGCCTGGCGAAATGCGCTGGCTATCTGGGAGCCTGTCTGTAACGAAATTTTTGATCGCCTGATTAAACCTCGCTGGGAGATCAGATAATGAAACGTGCACCAGTCATTCCAAAACATACCGTAAAAGATATCCGTCCCGAAACTGATCCGTCAGCGGCACCTGCTGCACCGATGGTTGATTCATTAATTGCACGGGTGGGAGCCATGGCCCGCGGGAATGCCATTCTGCTTCCGGTTTGTGGCCGGGAAGTGAAATTTATTCTGGAAACTGTCCCGGGCGAGAGTATTGAAACGGCATCGAGAGTCTGGTCAGGTAATGAACGTGACCAGGAACTACTGACCGAAGACGCACTTGATGATCTGATCCCCTCTTTTCTCCTGAGTGGGCAGCAGACACCGGCGTTCGGGCGGAGGGTGGAAGGCGTTATCGAGGTTGCCGATGGCAGTCGTCGCCGGAAAGCCGCCATACTGACTTCTTCCGATTACCGGGTTCTCGTAGGGGATCTCGATGACGCACAGATGATGGCATTATCCCGGCTGGGTAATGATTACCGACCTGTCAGTGCTTATGAGCGGGGCAAACGCTACGCACTTCGGCTGGAAAATGAATTTAACGGCAATGTCTCCGCTCTGGCAGATGCCGAGAATATTTCCCGTAAAATCATCACGCGCTGCATAAATACGGCCCTGTTACCAAAATCCGTGGTTGCCCTCTTTACTCATCCTGGTGAACTTTCCGCCCGGTCCGGTGAGGCGCTGTACAAAGCGTTCTCAGGCAAAGAGGCGTTATTGTTGCAACAGATGCAGCAACTTCATGAACAAAAAACTGCCGGTGTTATGTTTGAACCCGAAGAAGTCATCGGCTTACTTATGGAAGTACTGAAAGAGCCATCCGGTAAAAAAGTTAATCTGAGTACCCGTCATCAGTTTGTACCCGGTGCGACAGCCCTTTATAAAGGCGATAAGGTGATTTTCAATCTCGATAAATCACGTTTACCTGCCGAGTGTATCGAGAAGATTGAAAGCATACTGCGTGATTTACAACAGATTCAGCCTGCGTAGTGATGCCTTTAATCCCCATAATTCACTTCTGGTTTCTTTCCTGTCTTACATGCTGCTTCGGGATATAGATATCCCAAGCAGTATCCCCCCGAAATAGTCCGTCCAATATTGTTCAGAAAATCTGTTTTACTCTTTTCCGCCCGAATGTAATGGAAATAAAACGATCTACAGTAGGCTTCCGCAGATGTTTAATAAGTCAGAGAACTGAGTGGGACCACGGTCTCACCTTGCACCAGACAGCCATGACATACCCGGTTATCCGACCGTATTGCTGACGCCACACTCCAAAAGGAACTGAGACCACGGTCCCACCATGCATCAGAGAGCCATGACATATCCGGTTATCCGACCGTATTGCTGACGCCACACTCCAAAAGGAACTGGGACCACGGTCCC
>NZ_JBMKIF010000050.1:0-19535 GCF_049238025.1 Enterobacter cloacae complex sp. IR5458 | reverse complement strand
CAGACGAGCCCGTTCTGACAAACCGCACGAAATAGTCCCGGCAACATCTGATACGAACTAGTGCCATCGTGGGAGTTGAGCAGGATAATTTCTGGTACCTGTTTACCGGTAATCTGCCCCTCACGCCGCAGACGCAGCATATGCTTTGTATGTTCACGACGACCGGGGTCACGCACGCGGGTCTGACAGGCAAAGAATGGCTGGAAGCCTTCTCGCTGTAGGCTGTCGAGCAGGGAGATGGTAGGTATATAGGTATAACGCTCACTGCGGGATTCATGTTTGTCCTCGCTGAACACACTGGGCACCACGCGAAACAGCTCCTCACGGGTTAACGGGCGGTCGCGACGGATAAGGTTTGCTGCGCCAAAGCGCGAAGCCAGACGGGTCATAAGCAGACTCCTCATAATGGGAAAACAAATAAAAGAAATCCCCGTCGCATCGGCGACAGGGTTAGGGAAATAACAGGGATGGGTTAAATACTCAGAAGAAGAAATCCCAGACGGCACGGGCCACTGACACCACGGTGGTGCGCACGGCCTGAATGACGGCCCGCACCGGGGCGGGTATCAGGGGAAAGGCACTGATGCTATCGAGTACAGCACCGACGGTTTCACCAAAATCGCTACGCGCCTGTTCCCGGACTACCGTCGTGCGAAAGGAAGGCTGGAGTTGCGACACCACCGGGCTGGTGGCCTCACGTGGCAGGCACTTAATCATTCGCTCGGCCATCACCCGCAGTCCCCACTGAAGACGGACCGACACGGCACACACTGGATGTACGGGCTGGAACAGCTCATGCAGCAGACAGATTTTACGGCTGATATTCTGCTTCTGCTCTTTGGACAATGGCCACCCACCGCTGGTGGGCTCGACCTTATCCGACTGGCTGATAACAAACAGCACCTTATGCCGGTATGCCTCCCCAATCACTTGATGATAAAAGTGTTCATCCACTGCCAGCGCCCGGTCATCGGCCTTAATCAGCCACAGCACCAGGTCAAGCCGGGGAAGCTGTTCGCGATACAGCGCAGCATATTCGTTATCGCGAGCGCCACTTTCGCCCACACCGGGCAGGTCCACCAGCGTCATATGGCGGTCGCCAACCAGCAGACGAAAGCGTAAAGGTTCACGGGTGCAGGCCGCCACATCGCTGACCGGCGATACTTCACCGGCAAACAACGCATTACAGAGTGACGATTTCCCCGCCCCGGTTTTTCCCATAATACCGATCGCTGGTTCGTAGTTTGTGAGCTGACGTATCTGCTGCATGACCCGCTCTGAGGCCCATTCCGGCAAACCCGTAAGCGAGTCCTGCAGGGACTGTTGGCCTTCCTTATTTTTCATGACATCTCCCGAGACAAAGAAAACAAAAACGGCGAATCCTTGATGGACTCGCCGTTATACTGGTGCATTCAAGAGCATGATATATATCGAAAAATTATTTAAATTAAGGACGTACGTTCCTGGATTCCCTTGTTCATACTGGCTGTACCATTAAATCGACACAGATAAGGCCTATACACGATTAACTTGAAGACCCATTTTCAACACTCGGGAATGATCGTTAATAATTCGCTGTGATATCGCCCTGTGAAGAGTCGATAACTGGAGTAAGACCGTCTAACCACGATTCGAATCTATGATCGCGATCAGTCAATAACCAGCATGAATAAATCACATGAATGGGGTGACCATAGTCATGGCATCTACCCTGCATGCCGATTACAATCATTACTTGATTTTTTGCGAGCAGCATTCCGGATTTTTGATGACAACTACCATGATTAAAAATGATAAACGCTGGATTGGCGATCTGCTGGGCGGCGCGCTGATGGTTCGTGAGAGCAGGATTATTGCTAAGCTGCTGCTTTCTGAACCAGACGAAACGACCTGGCAACAGCAAATAATCGATGAAAATATCCTTCAGGCATCCTCCACCAGCACGGCGAATCGCTATGCCAGAACAGTAAAACTTCGGCTTATGACACTGGACCGCGAATGCTGGCAATTGATTGTCAATGGTAGTGAAAGTGAACGTCTGCAAATGCTGTTAGTCGCCTTGATGAATCAGTCTCCCATTGTCGCGGAATTTGTCGCTGATGTGGTGAACCCGGCACGCCAGCAGTTTAAAGAAAAACTCAGCGGAAATTGCTGGAATGAATTCGTGGATGAGAATCTGCGATTGCACCCGGAGCTGGCGGCTTTCTCTGATTCATCTATCCAAAAGATGGGTAACAATCTGATTAAGGCACTGGCAGAAGCTGGTTACCTGGATAGCCCACGCCGCCGCAATTTACAAAACGTTTTCCTTCTACCAGATGTTGCAACGGCCTTGCATCGTTTAAACAAAGCCGAACTGCTCCCTATTCTGGAGGGTAACGCATGAATGACCCGATCCTTGAATATCGATTAAAGCAGTTAGAAGAACGTATCGGCGACGACCGTTTTTTGAAAAACCAAGGTTCCGGCAATGAGATTGGCTTCTGGATCTTTGACTATCCGGCAAAGCAAGAGCTTCAGGTCCGCGAATACCTGCACTTTTTATTCAAAAAACTGGATAAAAAGTACACCTATAAAACGCTAAATATCTTCCAGGTCATCATCGATATGCTGGAAGAACGTAAGCTCTTTGACCGTATCTGCCAGCGAGAGCCTGAGCTTGGCCTTGAGACACTGAAAAAACATCTGGCAGCCCCGCTGAGCCAGAAAAAAATTGCGGAATATATTGCACGCACGGTCGATCTTCCTGCCCAGCAATTTGTCATTCTGACGGGCCTCGGTAACGCCTGGCCGTTGGTTCGTGGTCATGAGCTTATGAGCGCACTTCAGGACGTGATGGGGTTTACACCACTGCTGATGTTCTATCCAGGCACCTACAGCGGATATGATCTTTCACCACTCGCTGGTATTAACTCCCGTAACTATTATCGCGCCTTCAGACTGGTACCTGAAACCGGACCTGCGGCAACTTTGACTCCACGTTAAAAGACGACAGCAATGAATATTGAACAAATTTTTGAGAAACCGCTAAAACGTAATATTAACGGCGTGGTTAAAGCCGAGCAGACCGACGACGAAAGCGCCTGGATAGAACTGGATGAGTATGTCATCACTCGGGAGCTCGATGGTCACCTGCGTCAGTTCTTTGAAGTATATGCTCCAGCTACAGGTCCAGGCAGATTACAGCTTGCTGACAAAATAGGCGTCTGGGTTTCAGGCTTCTTTGGTTCCGGTAAATCACACTTCATTAAGATCTTATCCTATCTACTGGCGAACCGCGAAGTAAGCCGTAATGGTGTTACTCGTAATGCACTTTCCTTCTTTGAAGAGAAAATTGATGATGCACTGCTATTGGCTGATATTCGGAAATCGGTACAACATCCGACCGATGTCATATTATTCAATATTGACTCACGTGCGAATGTTGAAGATGGCGTTGATGCCATACTCAAAGTCTTTCTGAAAGTCTTTAACGAACTAGCTGGTTATTGTGGCGACTTCCCACATATTGCACATCTGGAACGTGAGCTCGATAAGCGTGGACAGTTTGATACCTTTAGGGCCGCCTTCGCGGACATTACCGGGTCTCGCTGGGAAGACGAACGCGATGTTTATCTGATGATAAACGATCAGATGGCTCAGGCGCTGAGCATAGCTACAGGCCAGAGTGAAGAGTCTTCTCGTCAGTGGATCGAGCAACTTGATAAGAACTTCCCACTGGATATCAAAAATTTCTGTACGTGGGTGAAAGAGTGGCTCGACAGCCAGGGTAACCGTAATATCCTGTTTATGGTCGATGAAGTTGGTCAGTTCATTGGTAAAGATGCCCAGATGATGCTGAAGCTGCAAACCATCACCGAAAACTTAGGTGTTATTTGTGGTGGGCGGGCATGGGTGATTGTTACCTCCCAGGCTGACATTAATGCCGCTATTGGCGGTATGAGCAGTCGTGATGGTCAGGACTTCTCCAAGATTCAGGGACGTTTCTCAACGCGCTTACAACTCTCCAGCTCGAATACCTCAGAAGTTATCCAGAAACGTCTGCTGGTGAAAACAGAAGCGGCAATACCGGCGCTGGAAGCTGTCTGGCAGGAAAAAGGCGATATTTTGCGTAACCAGTTGGCGTTCGACACGACAACCACGGCTACGCTGCGTGCCTATACCAACAGTCGCGAGTTCGTGGATAACTATCCGTTTGTGCCGTGGCATTACCAGATCCTGCAAAAGGTCTTTGAGTCAATCCGTACCAAAGGGGCTGCAGGTAAGCAGTTGGCAATGGGGGAGCGCTCTTTGCTGGATGCCTTCCAGTCGGCAGCAGTCCAGATTTCTGCAGATGGACTGGATAGCCTGGTCCCGTTCTGGCGTTTCTACTCTGCGATTGAAAGCTTCCTGGAACCTGCGGTTAGCCGCACTATCATTCAGGCCTGCCAGTCTCCGTCACTGACGGAATTTGACGGCAAACTGCTAAAGACGCTGTTCCTGATCCGCTACGTTGACGTGCTGAAAAGTACTCTTGATAACCTCGTCACGCTCTCCATTGAGCGTATTGATACTGACAAAGTGGAACTCCGTCGACAGATTGAAGCCAGTCTTAATCGTCTGCAGGCTGAAATGCTGATCTCGCGTATTGATGACAAATTCGTTTTCCTTACTAACGAAGAAAAAGAGATTGAAAACGAAATCCGCAATATTGATGTTGAATTCACCACCATCAATAAGCAGCTTTCAACCATCATTTTCGAAGAGATCCTGAAGAACAAAAGATATCGCTATCCAGCCAATAAGCAGGATTTTGATATCAGTCGCTTCTGTAACGGGCACCCACTGGATGGCGCAAATCTTAACGATTTGGTAGTTAAAGTGCTCACGCCGCTGGACTCGAACTACGAGAGCTACAAGGGGGCGCATTCCAATAGCCTGCTGATGACGGACAGTAAAGACTGCATTTTAATTTGCCTGCCTGATGAGGCTCGTACCTGGCAAGACCTGACCATGTACGCGCAGACCAAAGCCTTCCTTAGCAAGCAAAGCGGTCAGCGCCCGGAACAGGCAACGCTGTTGGCGGAAAAAGGCCGTGAAAATGGCATGCGCGAAAAAACGCTGAAGGCGCAGATTGAAGGCTTGCTGGCTCAGGCTGATGTCTGGGCGCTAGGCGAACGGCTGGATAAGAAATCCTCTTCGCCGTTAGCTATCGTGGATGCAGCCTGCGGTTACGTTATCGAGAACAGTTTCTCCAAACTAAAATTGCTGCGTCTCAGTACCGGAGACGTAAATCGTGAAACTCACGCGCTGTTGACAATAGAAAATGATACCCAGCTCGACCTCGGGGAAATGGAAGAGTCCAACCCAGAGGCGATGCGTGAAGTGGATAACTGGATCAGTATGAGTATTGAGACTCATAAGCCAGTTTACCTGCGGGATATCCTTACCACTTTTGGCCGTCGTCCATTTGGCTGGCCGGAAGATGAAGTCAAATTGCTGGTGGCTCGGCTGGCACGCAGCGGTAAATACAGCTTCACTCTGCAAGGCAGTGAAATCGCATTGAAGCAGGCGTGGGAGGCGTTTAATAATTCACGTCGTTACAGCGATTTGCGTCTGCATAAAGTTCGTCGCCATGACGAAGCGCAGTTGACTAAAGCTGCGCAGCTGATGGCTGAGATTGCCGGAGAACCGTTTAACGAGCGTGAAGAACAGCCTCTGGTCTCTCATATTCGCGAACTCTTTGGCCGCTGGAAGAGCGAACTGACCGTTTTTAAAACTCGTGCAGAGAATGGACAAAACCCTGGCCGTAAAGAGATAGAAGAAGGCCTGGTATTGCTGAACGGGATCCTCAACGAGAAAGAAGAATACGCGGTGATTGAAAAAATCACCGCAGCGGCTGACGATCTTAAAGATTTCTCGGAAGACTGGGACGATTTGGTCAGCTTTTACAAAAACCAATACGCCACCTGGCAGCGCTTGAGTATGGCGTTGAATGGCAGTTTTAAAGCTAACCGTAACGCACTGGATAAAGACGAAACGGCCCAAAAGGCGTTGCAGGAGCTGGAAGGTATCTACAGCAAGGCACGACCTTACAGAGAGCTGCACCGGATTATCCCGCTGATTGAAACCGTTGAAACCATCAACCAACGTCTGGTGGAAGAATACCGAAGCCATGCGCTGCTACAGATCGATGGTCATATCAATGAGCTGAAGCAAAGCATGCTGGAGATGCACGTCCCTGCTGACTTGCAGCACTCGCTTTTACACCCGATGCAGCAATCGCGTAAGAAAGTGGAGCAGAACGGTCTGATCCCACAGATTATGGAAGAGCAGGCTGAGGTTCGGGCGCTACAATTTAAAGCAAACGAACGACTGAACGGCTGGGTTGAAGAACAGCGTAAGAAAGTGCCTGAACCAAAAAACGCCCCTCAGCCAGGGATTATCGCTCCAATAGCTAAGCCTGAACCCAAGTTGAAAAAGACCATCTACGTGAACACGCGTAAAACGATGGAACGAGCTGCGGGTGTGACAACGCTGGATAACGCCGAACAGGTAGACAAAGCGCTGGAACAACTCCGTAAAACGCTAATGGAAGCTATTAACGCAGGCGAACGCGTTCAGCTTCAGTAATTTCCCCATTTTCAGGGCAGATGTTGTCTGCCCTTTTCAGGACTCCACATGAATACGTCAAACATCAAAAAATACGCCCCGGTGGCACGTAAACAGTTCCGCGATGCGGTCATGCTAAAACTGACTACGCTGGGCATTGAAGCCGATAAAAAAGGCAACCTGCAAATTGTACAAGCAACCGATCTTGGCGACCAGGTGCGTTATGGTCAGTTCTCGCTGGATAAAGCACTGGCGTCACGCCGTAAGCGTCTGGTCAAGCGTGCAGAAAAGCAGGGCTACGACGTGCTGGTGGAGCACATCGCTTATACCTGGTTTAACCGCTTTTGCGCTATTCGCTATATGGAGCTGCATGGCTATCTTGATCACGGTTTCCGTATGCTGTCTCACCCGACGCTGGCAGGGGGTTTTGAGGTTCTGGAGCATGTGCCGGAGGTGGCTGATGCTCTGGAGCTGGACAAAGCGCGCCTGGTGGAGATGAAGCTGGCGGGCGATCGTGACGAAGAGCTGTACCGCGAACTGCTGCTGGCACAGTGCCATGCATTGCACGGTGCAATGCCTTTCCTGTTCGAAGCGGTCAATGATGATATCGAACTGGTACTGCCGGATAACCTGACTCGCACCGACTCCATTCTGCGCGGGCTGGTGGACACCATTCCTGAAGAAGACTGGGAACAGGTCGAAGTGATCGGCTGGCTGTATCAGTTCTATATTTCCGAGAAAAAAGATGCCGTGATCGGCAAGGTGGTGAAGAGCGAAGATATTCCCGCCGCCACTCAGCTGTTTACCCCGAACTGGATTGTGCAGTACCTGGTGCAGAACTCGGTGGGTCGCCAGTGGCTGCAAACCTACCCGGACTCGAGCCTGAAAGGCAAAATGCCTTACTACATTGAGCCAGCAGAGCAAACGCCGGAAGTGCGGGCACAGCTGGCAGCTATCACCCCATCCAGCATTGAGCCTGAAAGCATTAAAGTGCTGGATCCGGCCTGTGGCTCCGGGCATATCCTGACAGAAGCTTATAAAGTGCTGAAGGCGATTTACGAAGAGCGCGGCTATCGTACTCGTGATATTCCGCAGCTGATTCTGGAAAATAATATCTTCGGTCTGGACATCGACGACCGCGCCGCACAGCTGTCTGGTTTTGCGATGTTGATGCTTGCCCGTCAGGACGATCGTCGTTTTCTGGGCCGTGGTGTACGTCTGAATATTGTTTCCCTGCAGGAAAGTAAGCTGGATATCGCTGAGCTTTGGATCAAGCTGAACTACCACCAACAGGTGCAACGCGGCAGCATGGGAGATATGTTTACTCAGGGGACGGCACTGGCCAATACCGACAGCGCGGAATATAAGCTGCTGATGCGTACTTTGGCGTTGTTCACCAGCGCAAAAACGCTGGGATCACTGATTCAGGTACCGCAGGAAGACGAAGCGGCTTTGAAAGCGTTTCTGGATGGATTGTATCGTCTGGCTGTTGAAGGTGATATTCAGCAGAAAGAGGCTGCGGCAGAGCTGATCCCATATATTCAGCAGGCGTGGATACTGGCGCAACGTTATGATGCTGTGGTCGCGAACCCGCCGTATATGGGGGGGAAAGGGATGAATGGTGATCTGAAAGAGTTTGCTAAAAAACAATTCCCGGACAGCAAGTCAGATTTGTTTGCGATGTTTATGCAACATGCATTTTCTTTGCTCAAAGAGAATGGTTTCAATGCTCAAGTGAATATGCAGTCATGGATGTTTTTATCGAGTTACGGAGCACTTCGTAACTGGCTACTAAATAATAAGACTTTTATTTCCATGGCACATTTAGGTGCGCGTGCATTTGGACAGATAGCTGGAGAAATAGTACAGACCACTGCTTGGGTTATAAGTAATCATCATAACGATGATTATCGACCGCTATTTTTTCGTTTAATCGAGGGTGGCGAAGAACAGAAAAAAAATGCATTAAATAAAAAAAAGGAAAGGTTCGATCTTTCAAAGCAATATGAATTTAAGAAAATACCTGGAACCCCTATCGCTTATTGGATAAGCGAAAAGTTAAGAGATATTTTTTTAACTGGCGAGATGCTATCATCTTATGCAGACACCAGAATTGGTCTTATTACAGGGAATAACGATCATTATATACGCCAATGGCAAGAGATATCATTCTTGAGTATTGGGTTCGATTGTACTCGGGTTTCAGCAGAAAAATCCCAAAAGAAATGGTTTCCTCAGTCTAAAGGTGGTGACTATAGGCGTTGGTATGGCAACAATACAACAGTTTTAAATTGGTTTGCAGATGGTTACGAACTACAGAATAAAATGCATGACTCAGGCAAAAGAACGCTAGCTCACAATTTTAATCTCGATCGAATTTTTATGTCTGGGATTACATGGACAAAGATTTCTTCTGATAATTTTGGAGTTCGATATCAACCAAAAGGTTTCCTTTTTAATGATGCGTCAGCTAATGCTTTCCCGTACGATGATAAATATAATTTTTATCTTCTTGGTTTTCTTTGCTCTAAACTACCTGTGGTAATGTTACAAGCAATGAACCCCACTTTAAATTTTTTGCCGGGAAATATAGCATCATTACCAATTAAAAAAGAAATGTTCATTAGCAATGAATATCACGATAAAATAAGCCAGTTAATTGAGTTAACAAAGCTCGATTGGGATGCATCTGAAACGTCGTGGGAATTTAAAACAAATGCACTAGTTAGCATGAAAAAAAACGGCTCAAATTTAGAGCATATCTATAACATACTATATGATACTATAATAGGTGTTGTGCATAAGGTTAAAGAACTAGAGGAATATAACAATGAATATTTCATTGAAATTTATGGCTTAAGTGATGAATTAATAAAAGATGTTCCAATTCAGAATGTTACACTTACTTATAATCCATATTTTAGATATGCAGAAAATAACAATGAAAAAGATTTAAAGAATATGATGTGTTGCGATACTTTTTCTGAGTTACTTTCATATGTTGTTGGTTGCCAAATGGGCCGCTACTCCCTCGATCGCAAAGGCTTGGTCTACGCCCACGAAGGCAACAAAGGCTTTGCCGAGTTAGTTGCCGAAGGTGCTTACCAAACCTTCCCTGCCGACGAAGACGGCATCCTACCATTAATGGATTCCGACTGGTTCGATGACGACGTGACTGCCCGTGTCAAAGAGTTCGTCCGTATCGTCTGGGGTGAGGAGCACCAGCAGGAAAACCTCGATTTCATAGCCGAAAGTCTCTGCTTGTACGCAATCAAGCCGAAAAAAGGCGAATCTTCGCTGGATACTATTCGTCGCTATCTTTCCACTCAGTTCTGGAAAGATCATATGAAAATGTATAAAAAGCGTCCGATTTACTGGCTATTCAGCTCTGGTAAAGAAAAAGCGTTTGAGTGCCTGGTGTATCTGCATCGTTATAATGAAGGCACACTCTCACGTATGCGTACCGAATACGTGGTTCCGCTGTTGGCACGCTACCAGGGTAATATCGATCTGCTTAATGATCAGCTTAAGAATGCTGAATCTGGTGCGGTCAACACACGCCTGAAAAAAGAGCTGGATGGGTTGACCAAAAAATTCAACGAGCTGCGTAGCTTCGACGACCGCTTGCGCCACTATGCTGATAGACGTATCACTATTGATCTGGACGACGGCGTTAAGGTTAACTACGGCAAATTTGGCGATCTGCTGGCGGATGTGAAGGCCATTACCGGTAGCGCACCTGAGGAGATTTGATGAAAATAGCGGCGATTTATACGCAGAGTGTTGGCCCATTGGGCGATGCGGAAATTAGCTTTAGAAACGACTGGACGGGAGAGGTGGAGGATAATGTCCTGCTCACCGGCCCGAACGGCTGCGGTAAATCGACGCTGCTTCGTGGCGCAGCTATGTTGTGGGATGCATTAGGGTATTGGCTTGATCATAAAAAGCCAATGCCTGCGAGCCATTCGGCAAGAAAGTGGTTAGAGCGCTGGGGCACTTTTGCCGTGGTTTTCTCCGATCTCAAATGTTCTAACCAGTCCCCTATTCGTGTTGGTTTATTCTTCGGAAATGAGGACGCTGTTGATCAACTCATCACTAAACAACCGTCTAACACAATCTGGATTGGGGAAGTTAGTGGGGGGAAAAAGAAAACCAGCCTGATGACTCAAAATGGCTTTGTCACAGATTACGTGCTTGATGAGTGGTTACAGACACTTTCAATTACTCGTGCACAAGTTGTACTTGGAAGGCTCAATTCAGGTATGACTCTGACCGTTCCAAATATCATCTATCTGGATGCAGAAGAACGCCGCTGGATTACTCCAAAGAACAATCTTTCTTCATTAGCGCCTGATGACCTAAGTAAAAATTGGTTAGCTACTTACTCTCCATCCACTGACTGGAAAGATCAGCTGGAAGCCTCGCTGTTCAACATGAAAGCGACGCTCCCTGAGCTGTATCCAGAGATGATGAAAACGCTGAATCAATTCTTCTCAGGGAAAGTCATTGAAGAAGAGATACTGCCGGGACAGCGTCAGCAGGTCAAACTTGCTAACGGCGATACTCATACGCTGGATGAACTGAGTTCTGGTGAGCATCAGGTCTTGATCATGCTCTTTATGGTTCAACGTTGGCTTCAGCCGGGTGGCGTCGTATTAATCGACGAACCGGATCTGCACCTTCACCCTTCTCTGGTTTCGCCTCTGCTTGCGACACTGGAAAACATTATCCAGAAAAAGCATGGTCAGCTTATTTTAACTTCCCATGCTACTGACGTCTGGCTGCGCTACGAAAGTTTAGGACTCCGCTATCCTCTTTCGGTTGAAAAAGGTGATGAGCAATGAAGGAGTTTGAGTGGCATATCAAGACCATCCTTGAGACAAAAATCACCGAAGGTAAAAGAGCGTTAGTCGTTGAGGGAAAAACGGACGAACTCGTTTTTACTCAGCTCCTAAAAAAAGTTGATCCCCAATGGGAAACGAGATGGGTCCTTGCAGAAGTTGGCGGTAAACGAAATGTTATTGAAATTTTGTCAAAGCAGCCCACATGGCTGGGCATTGTTGATCGTGATGAGTGGGATAATGCCCAACTGAATCATCGGCAACAACAGCTGCCTAACCTGTTAGTTTTACCCAGATTCTGTATCGAAAACTATCTTGTTGTCCCAAGTGAGCTTTTACCTGGACTGCCACCCAAGCAAAGAGCCAAACTCCCCGGTGAGAGCGCAGCGGCGATAGAGGCTATTACGTCATCGATTACCGCAAATCTTGAAAGTTGGATTCAGTTTGGTACCGCATGGGCCATTATCAACCCGCTTTGGGATGAACTGCGATCGCTCGGATTTAACCGAGACCTTCTTGATCCTCAACAGGTGATTACAGAGCCCGGTTTTTTGGCGCATTGCGAGCGTTGGCATGCACATCTGGATCCTGCAGTACTGTTACAAAGATACCAGAGCAAACTGGCCGAAATCCGCGATTTGCCAGTTGATGAACAGTTACGCACAATTGTTCACGGCAAAAAATTTTATAAAGCCGTTGTGACCCCAGCTTTCATGCGATTACTTACTATGCCGAAAGCGATTTCAGTTGATGTATGGTTCAGAGAAATGCCGGTGCCTGCTGACCTTGACTTTATTTGGCATGAAATGAATTTGCCTGTAGAAGAAAATTAATTATGCAATTTAAAGAACTGGAATCAGGGCTTCGTCAGAAGTTTACCGACAACCGTATCGTCTTCTGGCACGACCCGGAACAACGCTTCATCGATTCGCTCAATGAGCTGGATCTCGACAACGTCACGCTGCTGGATATGCGCGGTGTTTCTGTGCTCGCCACAAAAAAAAGAATCGAAATCGACGAGCCAACACAGAAATTTTTACTCTATTTTACCAGTGAAGTTCCTGCCCGTGAGCAGGACTGGCTGCTAGACATCCGCCTTTATAGCACCGAATTCCACGCTGACTATGCAGCGATCACACTGAATTCACTGGGCATCCCACAACTAGGGTTGCGCGAACATATTCAACTTCGCAAAGCCTTCTTTACCGTCAAACGTACCCAGTTACTTAAAGGCTGGGTCACCGAGCGCGAAACAGAAAAATCCCTCGATAAGAAGATGCTGGCAGTGGTTGCCGGAGCCAGCACCTTTGAAACCAAAGAAATCCTGTTTGCTCTGATCCAGCAATTTGTTGCCGCAAGTCATCAGGATGATAGTACCCTGGAGAATACTTTTGCCGTGCTGAAAAAGCTGGGGCTGGATAAGGTCCTCTGGGAAGTCCTTAGTCTAGAACTGGGTTACCAGGCAGAAGCACCAACGCTGGAAAACCTACTGCTGAAACTGTTCTGTACCGATCTTTGGGCACAAGGTGATGACACTCATCGTGAGTGGTTGAGTAAAAATGTGCTGACTACTGCCGCAGGTCGTGCGTCTGCGTTGGCCTTTATGGGAGCGTGGCGGAACGATCGTCGTTATAAAGCAGAATACGATTATTGTGCAGAAGACTTACAACAGATACTGCAGCCAAAAGAGCATTACAACTACAGCTCGCCGTATGCGCTGGCAAAATGTGACACCTTCGAAGCTATCGAGCAATTGATTATCCGTGGCCTGGTGACTCAACTACAGGAAGAAAGCACGACCTTGGACAGGGACGCGTTTAAAGCACTGGTGTCAGAACGTAGTGCGAAATACTGGAGCCAGACTCGCCCGGAATATCTCTCCATTTGGAATGCGCTACGCCAGGCTGAGCGCCTGCTGAATCTTCGTAATCATTATACTGACGGTTTTAATTTCCCTGATACCGGCGCGTTCTGGAAAGCCTACTGCGACGAAATTTATCGCTTCGATCAGACCTACCGCCTGTTCAATGAATATGCCGCGCCGGTGCACAGTAAAGGGGCGATGATCCTCCATGAGCTGGATAAATTCATTGAAGAGCTTTACAGCAATTGGTATCTGGCAGAGCTGAGCCGTGGATGGAACAAACTGCTGGAAGCGGAAAATCGCATGCAGACCTGGCAAATTAGCGGCGTGCCGTTGCAGCGTAATTTCTATAAAGAGAATGTGAAACGGCAATTTGACACTTCGCAGGTGAAACGTGTTTTTGTCGTGATTTCAGATGCGTTGCGCTACGAGGTAGCAGAAGAACTGGGTCGACACATCAATCATGAGAAGCACTTCAGTGCCGAACTGCGCTCTCAGACGGGGGTGTTGCCAAGCTACACACAGCTAGGTATGGCGGCATTGTTACCTCATGAGTCGTTGAGTTATCTGCCTGACAATTCCGGCATAGTATATGCCGATGGGATGTCTACCTCAGGGTTTGAAAAACGCGCCGCTATCCTGACAAAGGTAAATGGTGTTGCACTTAAAGCGAAGGACTTGCAGAACGCCAACAACCAGGAAGTAAACGATCAAATCCGCAACGCCTCCGTGGTGTATATCTGGCACGACACTATTGATGCCATTGGTGATAAGGCTGCAACAGAAGATAAAACGTTTGAGGCCTGCCGAAGTGCCATCACTGAGCTAAAAGATCTGGTCTCACGTTTACGTAACCGATTTAATGCCAGCCGAATTTTTGTCACTGCCGATCATGGGTTCCTGTTCCAACAACAGGCGCTGGTCGAGCAAGATAAAACCAAGCTGGAGAGTAAAGCCGTAAATGCGATTGAAGCAAATAAGCGATTCATTATTGGGCATCAGCTGCCTGAAAGTGAATTTTGCTGGCACGGCAAATTGGCAGATACCGCAGGCGCAAGCGATGAAAGTGAATTCCTGTTGCCAAAAGGCGTACAGCGTTTCCACTTTGTAGGTGGTGCACGTTTCGTTCATGGCGGGGCTATGTTGCAGGAAGTGTGTGTTCCCGTTTTGAAGATTCGTGCGCTTGAGAAAAAAGCAGCCGAGAAACAACCACAGCGCCAACCAGTGTCAGTTGTTGCACGGGACCACGTAATAAAACTGGTTAACAGTATTGATAAAATCGGCTTTATCCAGACTACAGCGGTGGACGACCTCAATGAACCGCGCACGCTGAATATCTTTATCGTTGATGAAAATAATCAGGTTGTCTCCGGCATGGAAACGGTTTGCTTCGATAGCGACAATGACGATATGGGGAAACGTACCCGCGATGTGACCATGAAACTCATGGGCACAGCATTCAATCGTAAAAACAAATATGTGCTGATCCTAGAGAATGCGGACAGCGCCACAGAGTATGGCCGCTATCCGATTACAATCGACCTGGCTTTCCAGGATGACTTCTTTTAAGTGAGGCGTTATGCAACAGCAGGATAACTCGGCGACCAACATGGAAATGGCCTCTGCTCAGGACCTGGATTCATTGTTGAATCAGCACTTTCGTGGCCGCGTGGTGCGTAAAGACCTGACTAAACAACTTAAAGAAGGGGCGAATGTTCCGGTCTATGTACTGGAATATTTGCTCGGTATGTATTGTGCATCCGATGATGATGAGGTCGTCGATCAGGGGCTTCAGTCTGTTAAACGTATTCTTTCTGATAACTACGTCCGCCCGGATGAAGCAGAAAAAATAAAATCGCTGATTCGTGAACGCGGCTCCTACAAAATCATCGATAAAGTCACGGTGAAGCTAAACCAAAAGAAAGACGTTTACGAAGCTCAGCTATCTAACCTCGGCATTAAGGATGCCCTGGTTCCATCTCAAATGGTGAAAGATAACGAGAAACTGCTGACCGGCGGCATCTGGTGCATGATTACGGTGAACTACTTTTACGAAGAAGGGCAAAAAACATCCCCTTTTTCATTGTTCACACTGAAGCCTATTCAGATGCCGAATATGGACATGGATGAAGTCTTTGAGGCACGTAAACAATTTGATCGCGACCAGTGGATTGACGTGCTGCTGCGCTCTGTAGGGATGGAACCTGCTAATATTGAGCCGCGCACCAAATGGCATCTGATTGCCCGCATGATCCCGTTTGTTGAGAATAATTATAACGTCTGCGAACTCGGACCACGCGGTACCGGTAAAAGCCACGTCTATAAGGAATGCTCACCAAATTCATTGCTGGTTTCAGGTGGGCAGACCACCGTGGCTAATCTGTTCTACAACATGGCCAGCCGCCAGATTGGTTTAGTCGGCATGTGGGACGTGGTGGCGTTTGATGAAGTGGCGGGAATTACTTTCAAAGACAAAGACGGCGTGCAAATTATGAAGGATTACATGGCGTCAGGCTCGTTCTCTCGCGGACGTGACTCCATTGAAGGAAAAGCCTCCATGGTGTTTGTCGGCAACATTAATCAGAGCGTGGATACGCTTGTAAAAACTAGCCATTTGCTCGCGCCATTCCCGGATGCAATGATCGATACCGCATTTTTTGATCGTTTCCACGCCTATATTCCTGGCTGGGAAATTCCCAAAATGCGTCCGGAATTTTTCACCAACCGCTACGGTTTAATCACTGATTATCTCGCCGAGTACATGCGTGAAATGCGTAAACGTAGCTTCTCAGACGCGATTGATAAATTCTTCAAGCTGGGAAACAACCTCAACCAGCGTGATGTGATTGCTGTACGCCGCACTGTATCTGGCCTGTTAAAGCTAATGCATCCGGATGGGGCCTACGATAAAGAAGATGTACGCGTGTGTCTGACCTATGCATTAGAGGTTCGTCGTCGTGTGAAAGAACAGCTTAAGAAACTCGGCGGTCTCGAGTTTTTTGATGTGAACTTCAGCTATATCGATAACGACAGCCTGGAAGAATTTTTCGTCAGTGTGCCAGAACAAGGCGGGAGCGAACTGATTCCGGCAGGAATGCAAAAACCTGGTGTAGTACATTTGGTTACTCAGGCAGACTCAGGGATGACTGGCCTATACCGGTTTGAAACCCAAATGATGGCGGGAAATGGTAAACATGCCGTTTCAGGCTTGGGATCGAATACTGCAGCGAAAGAAGCTGTTCGAGTTGGTTTCGACTATTTCAAAGGCAACTTGAGCCGTATCAGTGCAGCAGCAAAATTCTCTGAACATGAATATCATCTGCATGTGGTAGAACTTCACAACACCGGGCCAAGTACAACCACCAGCCTTGCATCGTTGATTGCCTTTTGCTCTATGCTGCTGGCTAAGCCCGTACAGGAACAAATGGTCGTCCTGGGTAGCATGACACTGGGAGGCGTGATTAAACCAGTGCAGGATCTGGCAGCATGTCTACAGGTAGCATTCGATAGTGGAGCTAAGCGCGTACTGCTGCCGATGGCATCAGCTATGGATATCCCAACAGTACCGACGGAATTATTTACCAAGTTTCAGGTAAGCTTTTATGCAGACCCGGTGGACGCTGTTTATAAAGCTTTAGGCGTCAACTAAGATGGTTATGCAATAGCCAGTAATGCTTGTAACATATCCGTCATAGAATTGAGACATCATACAATAGCCATAGCCTTTCCATCCATAACAAAGGCTATGGCTGTAAAAAATAAATCAACCTCGACTACAACCGAAATTACGGTCTCCATCACCGAAGATTTTTGTTCGCACCTTAGTCATATAATCTACCCTATTCAATAAGTCGTTATAAGTTTCCTCAAAGTTCTCCCTTTTACGATTGAGAAGGTATTTGCCATTTGGCGGGTAATTAACTAACTTCCCCGAGCTATCTATAGGGATGCCAAGTGCACTGTACCAAGCTGTCGTTATCATTGTACGTAACGTGTTACGGTTTAAGTCGTAATCACCTAAATGATAATAAGCATCCTGATTGAAACACAGTATCAAATGGTAATGCCGCTTTCCATTTTTGGTATATTCTCTGACCCATGCGTAACGTAAAGTGGAATGTCGACTATCAGGCCAGTCTTTCCGTTGAGTTTTAATATGCTTATCGTGTTTAAGCTTTGCTTTTAACGCACTGGTAAAGCGAGATATAGCACCAGAGTCAACCCTGGGTTGAAAGAATGGGTTATCCATATTTTCTGTATCAATTGGGTCATGCAGATCAACACGTAGAATCATTGAGTTAAGATGTTCGTTTAGGGAGTCATCAATAACCTGTTTGATTCTATCCCGATATAGGGATACATGTGAACCAAACTCACTGTCGTATGTCATATAGTATCCTACCAAGTAATATTGAGGTATTGATTGGACTACAAATATATTACCTATCAAGATAACAAACCCTTACTGGTAATAGGCTCAGTTTGTATTTTTACTCTTGAATTAAATATCTGTTCAACCGTAGAATGTCAGAATATTGAGCCTGCTATGGCTATAAATACTGTCTTACCTTTCTTTTCTGTGAGTATTCTATTTTGAGAATATAGCGTATTAAGCACCTCATTTGCTTTGCTACGATTCCTGAATTTATTAGGGCCGTATTGGAGCACTGTATTTTTAGTAATCCAAGATGCCTTGAGTCGAATACAATAATTATTTATCCACCAATAAAGTTCATCCGCCTCCGAGATTGCCAGCGTGAATTCCTGGGGTTTAGAAAACAAGCGTACGTACTCGCCAACATACCAGGTACTTATCTCTACTGCGGCCTCAACTGTTAAAAGTGAGATATCACCCTCATCACCATTAAAATGGTGCAATAGTGCGGCTATTCTTGCCATATTTTCTGCCATTTTTGATGCGTAATCTTTAAAGTTTGACAGTCTTCCAAGAATCCCCATTTCATACTCGACATTATTAGAAAATGCGATCCAGCGTTTTTCTGCTTCTACAGTGAATCGGAGGCAAAGACGATCATTTTCATTATTTCTAGCAATACTTTCGTTAACGATCTTCATAAGTCTTTGATGAAATATTGGTAGATATTCGGTTGAAACAACCGGGCTAGTAATTTGTCTATTGCCTTGTGTTGAACCAGGCTGGCAGATTAGGCATCGTGCGAAGAAACCTATTCCCTTTGCCATATCACCTTTCCGTTTAATATAACCCTTAAAAATATTAGGCTGGACCATCAGTGACAGTGTCATTCTGGCATCTCTGATTAATTTTTCAGGCTCACTTTTCCTTTCTACAGGAAACATTGCACCATCCCACATCTTATTGATGAAAGGCAGTTCGTTCAGCGTGTAACCATTAAAAATAGTGCCAGCCTCATCAGACATAATGCCTACAGATCGCCAGTAGCCACAGAGGTAATCTTTAATGGCCGCGGGTGTGGAATCGTTAAATATCTGCTTGAATCTCACCGGTGATTTAGGATGCGATGCCAGCAGCACTTTAAGTTTTTCATTTGTTGCCAAATGATCTTTGTTACGTCTAATTTCTGACTTGAGTTTTGACATCAGAGATTTTTTTTCAATATTAAAAATCGCTTCATCATTTCGCCAGACGGTAAGATCATGGGTGTACTTTTCAAATAAATTTTCCTCCAGTTGATATAATGGCTCCATCAGCAATTTATCAACCGTACTTTTCCGTTCACCGGATTCTGCCAGTGTCAGTAAGAAAAGTGATACTGGGCCTCGCAGATTGTTCAGCCGGCAAACATCAATCCGGTTTTGACAAGCAAGAGAAATAACTCCCAGAGCAGAAGCTGCGATCAAAGCTTGCGGGGCTTGCGTATGCTGTTCCACTTCATAAATGGCATTTCTGATAATCTGAGGAAATGCATCTACAGGGAAAGGACTACCGTTAAACATATAACACCTCTAATACAATTCACGTTAAAAAGTTCCGCGCAAGTTGCTATTCCGCTATTAATTGCAGAAATAGCAGGATGAACACGGATACTCAGAAAAAAAACAAAAATAAATGCACAAAATCTCTGGATGCTAACGTTCGTTAATCCAGCAAAGTAGATCGCTTAACAGCCAGCCACAGGACTTCAACCCAATAGACTTACGCAACGGAAACTGACCGACTTGCTCCAGTTTCCAGGCCGTTGTGACCTGCCCCCACGATTAGATACAACACTCAGTTAGTAACGTCGGAATCTTCATTC
>NZ_JBMKIF010000049.1:0-19873 GCF_049238025.1 Enterobacter cloacae complex sp. IR5458 | reverse complement strand
TCAGTAAGTTGGCAGCATCACCAGGTGAAACTATATATTTACGTTGGTTTTATTACCGCAGCCATCTCCATCCTGATTTACTTTATCGACCCACGAAACATAGAGACTATTTTCGCCCTCAACACCCTGCGCGGCTATATTGGCGCGATTACGGTGCCGATATTCTGGTCCTTTATTGGCGATGCCGACGACTTTGGCGCATGGAAGTTCAAGCGTCGCATGTCCGGCGTCTATGCATCCGGCAACCTGTTCGCCCTGAAGGTGAGTCTGGCGATTGCCGGCACGATTACCGCCACCATCCTGTCCTTAACACACTATGTTCCGGATGCGCCTCAGCAAACGCCAGAGACACTGAACGCCATTATGCTGCTGATCACCGTCATTCCCGCAGCGGGCAGCATCATCACATCACTGCTGTTCCTGTTCTTTTACAAGCTGGACACCCGGATGATGAACGAAATTCAGACCGATTTAAAAGCTAACCACTACCCCGCTTAAGGAGGAACGTTATGTCGAAGCTCCACTTCGCCATTACCCCGGATAATCGCATCGCCGAGATTAACCCCCGGCTGTTTGGCTCTTTCGTTGAGCATCTGGGCCGTGCGGTTTATACCGGTATTTACGAACCCGGCCACCCGGAAGCCGATGCGCAAGGGTTCCGCCAGGACGTGATTAACCTGGTGAAAGAGATGAACGTCACCACCGTGCGCTATCCCGGCGGCAACTATGTCTCCGGCTTCAACTGGCGCGATGGCATTGGCCCCAAAGAAGAGCGTCCGGTGCGCCTGGACTACGCGTGGATCAGCAAAGAGAGCAACCAGTTTGGCATCAGCGAGTTTAACCACTGGTGCCAACAAACCCACGTCGAGCCGATGATCGCCATCAATCTGGGGACCGGCACGCCGCAGGAAGCGGGATACTTTATTGAATATTGTAACCACCCTGGCGGCACCACGCTCAGCGATCTGCGCGTGCAGCACGGCGACGCCGAACCCTATAACTTTAAACTCTGGTGCCTCGGTAACGAGATGGACGGCCCGTGGCAAACCGGGCAAATGAGCGCCGACGACTACGCCAAAAAGGCGCGCGAGACGGCCAAAATTCTGCGCTGCGTTGACCCGGAGGTTGAGCTCATTGCGTGCGGGAGTTCAAGCTCGATGATGGATACCTTCCCCACCTGGGATCGGGTTGTACTCGAGGAACTTTACGACTACGTCGATTACATCTCCTGCCACCAGTATTATGAAAACGAAGGCACTGAAAGCGACTTCCTGGCCTCCTTCGTCAATATGGACAACTTTATCGAGACCATCGTCAGCACCGCCAACTATGTGAAAGCGTACAAGCGCGGTAAGAAGGACATTATGATCTCCTTCGATGAATGGAACGTCTGGTATCTGCGCGGCGACCCCTGGGATGCGCCGATGAAGCATAAAGAGAATCGCTTTAAGGTTGCGCCGCCTTTGCTGGAAGACCGTTACTCTTTTCTCGACGCGCTGGTCGTTGGCGGTCTTCTCTGCTCCCTCATTAACCACTGCGATCGGGTTAAAATGGCCAGCCTCGCGCAGTTAGTGAACGTCATTGCCCCCATCTTTACCGAAGCGGGCGGCGGGGTGATTCGTCAGACCATCTTCTGGCCCTTTGCGATGGTGGCTAACGTGGCGAAAGGCAGCGCGTTGCGCCACTTCATTCCTGCGGGCACCTTCAGCAGCAAATACGGTGACGCACGGCGCATCCAGTCTGCCGTGGTGCACAATGCCGCAGCGGGTAAACTCTATTTATTCGCGCTGAACAGCGATTTTCACGACAGCTTCACGCTGGATCCGGATCTGTCGGCGTTTGGCCAGACGCGTCTTGCAGAACATCAGATCCTTCGCTGTGACGATCTCTACGCGAAAAATACCTTTGATCGTCCGGATCGCGTTGCGCCGGAGACGCTCACGGCCTCCGACCTCGCCCTGCCGCCGCTGTCGTGGAACCGCATCACCTTCGACATCCTGTAACGGCTTTTACATGCTAATATTGCGCCCTGATTTATCACTTAACCCAGGGCGCAAACCATGGCAAAAACAGCAGCAGCACTGCATATCCTTGTAAAAGAAGAGAAACTGGCATTGGATCTTCTGGAGCAGATTAAAAACGGCGCCGACTTCGGCAAGCTGGCGAAGAAGCACTCCATCTGCCCGTCGGGCAAACGCGGCGGCGACTTAGGTGAATTCCGCCAGGGCCAGATGGTGCCGGCGTTCGACAAAGTGGTCTTCTCCTGCCCGGTGCTGGAGCCAACCGGCCCGCTGCACACTCAGTTCGGTTACCACATCATCAAAGTGCTGTACCGGAAATAAACAGCAAGGCCTTCTCAAAGAGAAGGCCTTTAATGTTTGCTCCCTCTCCCTGTGGGAGAGGGTTGGGGTGAGGGCATCAGCCCGCGACTGCAATACGTTTCATATCAGTCATGTAGCCACGCAGTTTCTGGCCCACTTTCTCGATAGCATGGCTGCGAATGGCGTCGTTTACATCACGCAGCTGCGCGTTGTCTACCGCGCCTTCGGCAATCGCTTTGCCCAGGTCGCCGGTCTGCAGGGTGGTCATGAACTCTTTCAGCAGCGGTACGCAAGCGTAAGAGAACAGGTAGTTACCGTATTCTGCGGTATCGGAGATAACCACGTTCATTTCGTACAGACGCTTACGGGCAATGGTGTTGGCGATCAGCGGCAGTTCGTGCAGTGATTCGTAGTAAGCGGATTCTTCGATGATGCCGGAATCGACCATGGTTTCGAACGCCAGCTCAACGCCCGCTTTCACCATCGCGATCATCAGCACGCCTTTATCGAAGTACTCCTGCTCGCCGATTTTGCCTTCATACTGCGGAGCGGTTTCGAACGCGGTTTTGCCGGTCTCTTCACGCCAGGTCAGCAGTTTCTTATCGTCGTTAGCCCAGTCAGCCATCATGCCGGAGGAGAATTCGCCGGAGATGATGTCATCCATGTGTTTCTGGAACAGCGGCGCCATGATCTCTTTCAGCTGCTCGGACAGCGCGTAAGCACGCAGTTTCGCCGGGTTAGACAGACGGTCCATCATCAGGGTGATGCCGCCCTGCTTCAGCGCTTCGGTGATGGTTTCCCAGCCGAACTGAATCAGTTTTTCCGCATAAGCCGGGTCGGTGCCTTCTGCCACCAGCTTGTCGAAGCACAGCAGAGAACCGGCCTGCAGCATACCGCACAGGATAGTCTGCTCGCCCATCAGGTCAGATTTCACTTCCGCAACGAAAGAAGATTCCAGTACGCCCGCACGGTGACCGCCGGTGGCCGCAGCCCAGGCTTTAGCAATCGCCATACCTTCGCCTTTCGGATCGTTTTCCGGGTGAACGGCGATCAGGGTCGGAACACCGAAACCACGTTTGTACTCTTCACGCACTTCGGTACCCGGGCATTTCGGCGCTACCATCACCACGGTGATGTCTTTACGGATCTGCTCGCCCACTTCAACGATGTTGAAGCCGTGAGAGTAGCCCAGCGCCGCGCCATCTTTCATCAGCGGCTGTACAGAACGCACCACGTCGGAGTGCTGTTTGTCTGGCGTCAGGTTAACCACCAGGTCCGCCTGCGGGATCAGCTCTTCGTAGGTGCCTACTTTGAAGCCGTTTTCGGTCGCTTTACGCCAGGAAGCACGCTTTTCAGCGATTGCTTCTTTACGCAGGGCATAGGAGATATCCAGACCGGAGTCACGCATGTTCAGGCCCTGGTTCAGACCCTGAGCGCCACAGCCGACGATGACCACTTTTTTACCCTGCAGGTAGCTCGCGCCGTCGGCGAATTCGTCGCGGCCCATAAAACGGCATTTACCCAGCTGCGCCAGCTGCTGGCGCAGATTCAGTGTATTAAAGTAGTTAGCCATGATGGTGTACTCCGTGATGTTGTGTGTCGTTACTCTATGGATTTCAAGTTGTAGGAAGGCGGCAAGGCAGCGAATCCCCAGGAGCTTACTCAAATAAGTGACTGGGGTGAGCTGACGCAGCCAACGCATCTGCAACTTGAAAGACGACGAGTATATTGTTCGGTTCGCTTTTGCGAGAATGTACCCACATTACAACAGGAAATTCATTGCGGAAATTGATATATTCACAACATTACGTTGCAATTTCTGCAATATAAATCCGTGAGGTGAAATCGGTGGATTTACGCGATCTGAAAACCTTCCTGCATCTGGCGGAAAGCCGCCACTTTGGCCGCAGCGCGCGGGCGATGCACGTCAGCCCCTCCACGCTTTCCCGGCAGATTCAGCGGCTGGAAGAAGATCTCGGCCAGCCGCTGTTTGTGCGCGATAACCGCACGGTCACGCTGACCGAAGCCGGTGAAGAGCTGCGAGTGTTTGCCCAACAGACGCTTTTGCAATATCAGCAGTTGCGCCATACCCTCGATCAGCAGGGGCCGTCCCTTTCCGGCGAACTCCATATCTTCTGTTCAGTGACCGCGGCGTACAGTCATCTGCCGCCGATCCTCGACCGCTTCCGCGCCGAACATCCCTCGGTGGAAATTAAGCTCACCACCGGCGACGCCGCCGACGCCATGGACAAAGTGGTCACCGGCGAGGCCGATCTGGCGATTGCCGGTAAGCCGGAAACGCTGCCCGGCGCGGTCGCCTTTTCGATGCTGGAAAATCTGGCGGTGGTGCTGATCGCCCCGGCGCTGCCCTGCCCGGTGCGCAATCAGGTTTCGGTTGATAAGCCCGACTGGTCGACGGTGCCGTTTATCATGGCCGATCAGGGGCCGGTACGCCGCCGCATTGAGCTGTGGTTCCGTCGTCACAAAATCAGTAATCCATCTATTTACGCGACGGTAGGCGGCCATGAGGCGATGGTCTCAATGGTGGCGCTGGGCTGCGGCGTGGCGCTTATTCCCGAAATCGTGCTGGAAAACAGCCCGGAACCGGTGCGCAACCGCGTGATGATTTTAGAACGCAGCGATGAGAAGACCCCGTTCGAACTGGGGGTCTGCGTGCAGAAAAAACGGCTGCATGAGCCGTTGGTGGATGCGTTCTGGAAGATTGTGCTCGAGCGTAAAATGACCGAATAGCATGGCCCCAGTCATGCCCCAGGTTTGGGAGATTAATTGGTATCAAAGGTGCCAGGTCTAAACGGGCTGTGCAGGTAAAATCGTCACTAAAGAAACAGGACCTTACGAGAGGGAGTGACGATGCAGAAACCCAAAAAGCTGTTCAACAACACCGATAATATCCGCAGCGAAATCATGGAAGGGCTGGTGTACGCCGGGCGCGGAAGGATCCACGCCCTCCCGGAGTACTGCGCGGTTTATCGCACGATGACGCAAACCGGCCAGACCGTTATCGTCAGCGGCGGCGGCAGCGGCCATGAGCCGACGTTTGCCGGGTTCGTCGGTGAAGGTGGCATCGATGCCTGCGCGCTGGGTGAAGTTTTCACCTCGCCTTCTCCCGATCAGATTATCGAAGCCAGCCGGGCCGTTCATCAGGGCAACGGCATTCTGTTCCTCTATGGGAATTACTCCGGCGACGGCATGAACTTTGATATCGCCGCCGAAATACTGGCGGAAGAAGGCATTGAGTGCCGCACCGTGCGCGCCACGGATGATATTGCCTCTGCGCCGCCGGAGAAAATGTCCGATCGCCGCGGCGTCGGTGGGCTGGCGTTCTTGTATAAACTCGCCGGTGCGGCGGCACAGTTTGAACGCTACACTCTGCCCGCGCTGGAGGCTCTGGCGCAAAAGGCCAATCACAATACGCGTACCATCGGCGTGGCGCTCAGCGGCTGCGCACTACCGCAGTCCGACGCCTTTAACTTCACGCTGGCAGACAACGAAATTGAGCTGGGAATTGGTATTCATGGTGAACCGGGGCTATGCCGCATGCCCATGCCGCATAGCGACGAGCTGGTCGAGATGATGATCGCCCGCCTGTGCGATGACCTGCCGTTTGGCCACGGCGATAACGTCTGCGTCAGCGTCAATAACCTGGGTGCGCTGAGCAACACTGAGCTCATGGTCATCACCCGTAAGGTCGGCATGGCGCTGGCAGAACGCGGCATTCACACTCACGACGTGCAGGTCGGCCACTTTTGCACCTCGCTGGAGATGTCCGGATTTTCGTTAAGCCTGCTGCGGCTGGACGATGAAATGCAACGTCTGTATGACCATCCCATCAATACCCTCGGCTGGAGAAAATAAGATGAACACCACGCAATTCACCGCCTGTCTACAGCACGTTGCCCAGGGCATGATCGCCAGCGAACCGCGCCTGACCGCACTCGACCAGGTCATTGGCGATGGCGATCACGGTATTGGCATTAAGCGCGGCTTTACCGCTTTGCAGACGCTACTTTCCGCGCCTGAATTTTCTCCCGCCGATATCGGTGACTGCCTGCTGCAAAGCGGCACGCGGCTGATGACCAGCATGGGCGGCGCTTCCGGCGCGATCTTCGGCACCCTGTTCCGCGCGGGCGGCAAAGGGCTGGCTGGACGCCGCGAGCTGGATGCCGCGACGCTGGCTGAATGGCTGGAGACAGGTATGCAGGCTATCCACCAGCGCGGCGGCGCAGAGCCGGGCGATAAAACAATGATGGATGCACTCGCCGCAGCGGCAGCGCGCGCACGCTCAGACGCGACCCTGCCATTATCCGAAGCGCTGGCAAACTGCGCGCAGGCGGCGATGGCCGGTGCGGAAGGGACATCCACGATGGTGGCCCGCTTCGGGCGCGCGAAAAACCTCGGCGAGCGGGCCATCGGCCACTGCGACCCCGGCGCGGTATCGATGGCGCTGATTCTGCAATTTATGGCCGAATTCCCCCATACCCGCTAACCCACCTGCCCGTTTAAAAAGGGTTCATGTCCGTACATGGGCCCTTTTGCGTTATAGCGAAAATCAGACGTAATTCATCATTGCAGCCGCTTTTCTGTATAATGCCCCGTGCCATAATAGATGTGGGGGGCTTGTTAACCCTGATGTTAAACAAGCCAGAACAGACGGTGTCATTGCGCACTTGACAGCGAAAATACAAACTTAATTAGCCATCATTATGATAATCAAACCAAAAATTCGTGGATTCATCTGTACAACGACCCATCCGACTGGCTGTAAAGTCAACGTGGAAAAACAGATCGAATATGTGAAGAAAAACGGGAAAATCGCTAACGGCCCTTCCCGCGTGCTGGTGATCGGTGCTTCCACCGGTTACGGCCTGGCTTCCAGAATTTCCGCCGCGTTTGGTAGCGGTGCCGCCACTATCGGCGTATTTTTCGAAAAACCGGGCACGGAAACCAAACCGGGTTCCGCGGGCTGGTATAACTCTGCCGCCTTCGATGAGGCCGCAAAACGCGAAGGTCTGTATTCCAAAAGCATCAACGGCGACGCGTTCTCCGATGAATGCCGCGACGCAGTCATCAAACTGATCAAAGAAGACCTGGGTCAGATTGATTTAGTGGTTTACTCACTGGCCTCTCCAGTGCGTAAAATGCCGAAAACCGGTGAAATCGTTCGTTCTGCGCTGAAGCCAATCGGCGAGGTTTATACCTCTAAAGCGATTGATACCAACAAAGATCAGATCATCACCGCCAGCATTGAGCCGGCCACCGAAGAAGAAGTTAAGAACACCGTTACCGTCATGGGCGGCGAAGACTGGGAACTGTGGATGGGCGCGCTGAGCGAAGCAGGCGTGCTGGCCGAAGGCGTGAAAACCGTGGCCTACTCCTACATCGGTACCGACCTGACCTGGCCAATCTACTGGCACGGCGCGCTGGGCAAAGCGAAAGAAGACCTCGACCGCGCGGCAGGTGAACTGCGTAACCAGCTGGCTCCGCTGCACGGCTCCGCGAACGTTGCCGTACTGAAATCCGTTATCACCCAGGCCTCTTCTGCTATTCCGGTGATGCCGCTGTACATCTCCATGGTCTTCAAGCTGATGAAAGAACAGGGGATTCACGAAGGTTGTATCGAGCAGATCAACCGTCTGATGACCACCAGCCTGTACGGCGATAAAGTGGCGCTTGATGACAATCAGCGTATCCGTATGGATGACTGGGAACTGCGTGACGATATTCAGCAGGCGTGCCGTGACCTGTGGCCGCTGATCACCACCGAAAACCTGACGCAAGAAACCGACTATGCAGGATACAAGCAGGAATTCCTGAACCTGTTCGGTTTTGCTCTCGACGGTGTGGATTACGATGCGGACGTGAACCCTGAAGTTGAATTCGACGTCATCACGCTGTAATGCGTTGAAGCCGGGTGTCGGTTACGCCTTACCCGGCCAACGAGATTTGTCGTCCCGATAAGCGTAGCGTCATCGGGCAAAGGGTTCGTGCGAAAGCATGAACCCTTTTTTATTCCGCCTGATAATGCGTGGGCTAATCGAAGCCAAAGCCTTCCGCGAACAGCACCTTCAACTTTTCCATTGCCTCCTGCTCATCGCTACCGCTACAGATGATCTCAAGCGATCCTCGGCCTTTGATCCCTGCCCCCAGAATGCTCATGATGCTTTTCCCTTTGATAACCTTGCCGTCATAGATCATCTCGATCCGCGATTGATACTGCGCGCAGGCTTTGGCCAAAACCCCCGCCGGACGGGCATGAATGCCGTGCTGATTGCTGATTTTCACCACTTCTTTCAACATAATTGCGTTCCTTACTTACCGCCCGTCGCTCGGGCAAATAGCCTGCACGAAGTTAAAATAGCCCTGGATCAACAGTTGCGCGACCATGGCGCCAGGATCGACAAACGTGCGCGAGCGCTCGCCATGAATAGCTGCACGCCCGTGCTTCGCCACCATGGTGGTTGTCTGCTGCACGCCCTGTTGTGCTTGCAGTAGCGCAGTCCTCGCCGCGGTCAGCGGTTCCTCTCCGGCAAGCAGCGCCGCCAGCACGGGGGCCATGCCATCGAGGAAGGTTTTTTCGCCCGGCTGCGCTTTCCCGCGCTGCTGCACGCCGTCATACCAGGCCTGGAACAACACGCCGGCTTCCGTTAGCCCCAGCGTTTCCCGGCCTTTAAACGCCTTACCCGCCTGCATCAGCCCGGAAGCCATCAGCGTCCCCATGGTCGACGGCACCGCCGAGGCCATCGCCTTGCCCGCCATGTAGAAGAATCGCCCCAGGTCACGTTCTTCGCTCTGCTGCGCGTAGCGCGCCGCCGCCGCGAAACCGTCGCTCATCGTCAGCCCCAGATCCCCGTCGCCAACCACGCTATCCAGCTCGGTCAGGACCGATTTGTTGGCCTCCATGATGCGCGCCCACTCGGTAAAAAGCGGTCGCAGACTCTGCGTATCTAGCGTCATCCCCCCTCCTTAAGCCGGAAACTGGCGGAACATCGGGGTATCGGCCCCGGCGTTGAGCAGCGTTTTCAGCTCTTCATCCACCGGCATCAGGCTAATGGACATACCGGTCATCTCCATTGCCGTCGCAAATTCGCCAATCCAGACGCGGAAAACGCGCATCTGGCTCTCGGCCAGAATCTGATGTACATGGCGATACATCAGGTACAACTCTTCCAGCGGCGTGGCGCCAAGCCCATTGATCAACACGGCAACTTCATCGCCCTGCTGGCAAGGTGAGTCCGCCAGCAGCCAGGACATCATCTCTTCGGCAATCTGTTCGGCGCTGAGCTGCGGACCCCGGCGAATACCGCTTTCGCCGTGAATCCCCATGCCAATCTCCATTTCGTTGTCGCCAATATGGAAACCCGGTTTACCGATTCGCGGCACGATACACGGCGACAGCGCGACGCCAAGCGTGCGCACGCGGTCTCCTGCTTTCTGCGCAATGCGCTGGACGGTTTCAAGGTCATCCATTCTGGCCGCGGATGCCCCGGCGCATTTGTAGACAAAGAAGATCCCCGCGACCCCACGACGGGTAGTGGCTTCTGTACCGTCCGGCACCGCACCTGCCGAATCATCAGCCGCCACTACCGTCGCGGTTCGGATATCACTCTCCATGTCGGCCATTTCCGCCGCCATATCAAAATTGAAAATATCGCCGTTATAGTTACCGTACAGGTACAGCACGCCCGCGCCGCTATCGACCGCCTGCGTGACGGCGAGAATCTGCTCCGGCGAGGGTGACTGAAACACATCGCCAATGGCGCAGCCGTCCAGCATGCCCTGACCGACGTAGCCGAGGAATAGCGGCAGATGCCCGGAACCGCCACCGGTGACGATCCCCACTTTGCCGGGCACCGGCCGCGCCGTGGCAAGACAGTGAAGATCCTCATTAACACAGCGGAATTTATCGGGATGCGCCAGATAGATACCTTCCAGCATCTCCGGGATAAAGTTCTCCGCCTGATTCAGAAATTTTTTCATGCGCTCTCTCCATGAATATTCCGCCCTGAACGGGCGGGCGCTCAGTTAGCGGGAAAATTTAATCTGCGACGGATAGGCCCAGCGTTGCAGCTCTTCCGGGGCGAAGGATTCAGGCTCCTTACCGCCGTTAATCACCAGCGCGTGGTAGTAAATCTGCGCCATCTCTTCAAGGTAGGCAGACTTCAGCACCGCTTCATACGGGTCCTTGTCTACGCCGATAGCTCCATGCTTTTCCATCAGAATGGCATCAGCGCGTTTGATAGGTTCGATAACGCTGTTCGACAACGCAGGCGTGCCGGGGCGGCCATAGGGCGCAACCGGAATGACGCCATCCTTCAGATTGAGGATCGCGCATTCGTACACCACCGCCGGGATCGGTTTATTCAGTACGGCAAACGACGTCGCATACAGCGAATGGGTGTGGGAAATCGCAAACACATCCGGGCGCGCCTTATAAATCTCGATATGCATCAGACATTCGCTGGTCGGACGCAAACCCGCTTCGCTTTCAATCACATTGGCTTCAACGTCCATTACCACGATATCGCGCGGCGTTAAATGCATTTTGTCGATGGTCGTGGGGGTTACCAGAATAAGTCCCGTCTCTTTATCTCGTACGCTGGAATTACCCGCTTTATGTTTACACAGTCCCCATTGCTGAGCGGTTCTGGCCATTTCGACAACGTGTTTTTTCTGAATTTCTAACATAATATTTATCCTGTATACGGTTATAGGGGCGAGCGATGTCGCGACAATGGTTGCCGGGAAATAACGTTGCAGTTTTTAGCTGCAACGGCGTTTAATGACTTATTACAGGTGATGGACGAATTCTTTTATCAATGCATATTCATCCTGGGCGCGGCGAATAACATTACCGCCATCATAAAATTCGAGAAATTCATTTAATTGCGCGAGCGCCTTGAGATGTTTCTGTGGATTATTAGTTGCCAGGACGATAATAATATCGGCCTGCATATAACCCGCGAAATCAATCTTAGAAGGCAGGCGTAATAACGCCATCCCCGTATCCAGTGCGCCATCATCGACGCCTGCGTGGGCGATAATCACGCCATCGGCCAGCATGATATAGGGCTGCTCGTCAGCGATTTTATTCAGCATAATTTGCAGATAGCGGGGTTCAATCACGCCGCTTTCCAACAGTGACGCAGCGGCCTGAGTAATGGCCTGCTGCCAGTCGCCGGGACACGAAGTGACAAACTGAACGTGTTCGCGCCGCAGCAAGTCGGTCAGCGACGGCGCTTGTGGTTCAATGTTGCCCACCGCGCTCGCGGCGCTTTTTTCATCGTAGATATAGCTGGCCAGCGCGCGCTGCAATCCTTTGTGATCGATAATGTTGCCGAAGCGTTCGAAGATAAGCAGCAGTTGCTCTATCTGAATAATGTTCGGGTCCACGCCCTGTAGCGCGCTGATAACATGATTGCGGAATGCGCTCTTATGGATGCTGCTGATGGACGGATTCACCACAAACACCATCTTGCTGGTATTCAGGTGTGTGGTCGAGAAGACCACATCGTAGTGCCCGGTATAGCGCTCAAACTCGCGGCGCGACATCACCTCGGTAAAGTGCAGTTCCGGGAATAGCACCTGCAGCGTCAGAAACAGATAAGTCGAAATCGTAGCGCTATTCTCACACACGACCACCGCCGTTTTCTGCAGCTTAATCTGATGGATAACCCCTTCGCGAGTCAGCCAGCCGCCAAAAAGCACCGTCAAAAATGCCATCTCTTCATCGGGAATTTCACAGTGCAATACCGTTTCGAACGGCACCGCCGCCCGGCGAACCATCTCGTGCAGGTGGCTGAACTCTTTCACCACCAGATCGTAAACGCTGCTGGTGTTGGTCAGATGGTAGCGAATACGGTAATAGGCCGGTTTCCAGTGTTGATAGATCTTTTCAATCAGCTCATTTTTTTCTTTGATGGTGACGCAGCTTATTTTTTCGAAGTTATCGACCACCGCGACCACGCTTTCGAGCAGAAGCGTATCAAGGTGGAAATATTTATCGGCAATGCTTTGAATATTTGAACTTTGGATCAGTGCCGTCAGGAAAACCAGTTCATTCTCGCTACTGATATTGATTTTACTGATAACGCTCTGCATCAATGTATATTCTCTGCTGCCAATAATGTCAGCGTAGCTGCTCGGGATATTGACCAGACTTTTTCCTGAATCAATACGGTGCAGGACAAAGCAGATAAAATAAATAAGCTCCTGAAGCTGGCGGTCGGTAAACTGAATTTTAAAACGTTTTTCAATTTCGCTGAAAACATTGCCCACCTTTTCCAGATAGTCGCTCATCACATTGTTGTATTGAGCAATAATATTTTTGGCGACCGGGATTTCCAGCACTCGGCGCAGGCAGTTTAGCAACAGGTAGCGTTTTTCCAGCTCCTCACCCAGAATATGATAGCCATTACCCCTGTCATAGCTTATCTCCAGCCCGTGCTCGATAACCTCGGTGCGCACCTTTTTCAGGTCGTTGATAATCGTATTCTGGCTGACGCCCAGCGAAGAGGAGAGATGCAGCAATGAAAGCCGCTCGCTGCGGGTCAACAGCATAAAGATAATCATCTGTCCGCGTTCATCTTCCGAGTAGAGATAGCGATGCTCGGTTTCAGCGGTCTGATTCTGACGAAAATGCTCAATCACATGGCGCGGGATATGCAGTTTCCCGGTTTTCAGGCGGTTGATCCGGTCGAAGTGGTTCGATTCCAGATAATCATTCACCTTTTTCAGCGTATAGCTCAGCTGTTTGCGCGTCAGGCAAAACTGCTCCTCAAGCTTCGTCCCCGTGATGCCGGGATCGTTCACAATGGCATCCAGCACTGCAACCACGCGTTTATCCATAGCCATGTCGACTCTCCTGCAATCAAAAGTCTGGCGGCGGCGCCTGCCGCCAGACATGAACATGAAACCCAGAATTAAGCCTGCTGAGCTTTCTCCTGCTGCTCGGCTTCCAGCTGCGCCAGATTGCTTTCACGACGCAGTTCGCGGGAGTAGAAGAAGTAGCCGCAGCCCCACCACAGCGCAAACACCAGCGGGATAAAGTTGCCTTCCAGGAATTTGAACAGGAAGGAGAAGGCATAGGTAAAGACCGGAGCATCAATGGAGCTATTGGAAATCAGCTGGCCGGCGGGAATGGTAATTGCCTTCGTCGCCTGGCCCAGTTCGGTAATCATTGGCGCAAACTGCGTACCCACGAACAGGAAGAACGGCACCCCGATAATGCTAAGGATCACCATGCGCAGGGTGTTGCCACGCGTCACCAGGTAGGCAGGAACAATCAGGGAAATATTAATAATACCGGCGAAGGGTAAAATCTTATTGCCCGGCAGAATCAGCGCCCAGATGAGCGTGAACGGAATCGCAACGATGATGGCAAACCAGATTTCGCTGGCGCCGCCCATAAATGGCCAATCGATGCCGACGAACAGCTTACGCCCGGAGAATTTCTTGTTCATGTAGTCGCTGATGGCTTCCGAAATAGGCGACAGCGCCTGCATAAAGAGTTTGGAAATCATCGGGAACAGCACCAGCGCCGTTGCGGCCTGAACGCCCAGCATCAGCGTTTTCGCCACACTGTAGCCCGCGATAATGCCGAACAGGATCCCGAGAATAAAACCGATGATATGGTTTTCCGCAAAAACGCCAACTTTTGCGCGCAGCGCGGTGGCATCCATCGGCTTATTGCACACCGGAATTTTGCGCAGCAGCAGATCGAACGGGTAATAAATTGCGCCAAAGAACACCATGCGGTGGGTACAGGTGACGCCGGGGATTCCAGTCAGTTTCTCAATGCGATGCTGGTGAATGTCGCCAGCGTTCAGCTCAACGATAATCTGCAAAGCTGCAATCAGGAACGCCAGCACCAGGCTCCAGACCGGGCCAAACAATGGGGTGGTGACGCTCACTACGATAAACGCGGTAAAGATTTTCCCCCACACGTTCCAGAGGTCGGCGTTGAAGGTATTGGTCTTGTTTAGCATCAACATCACAATGTTTACGCCAACCTGAAGCGGGAACATGGCGAATGCGTAAGGCCAAGCCCAGGAGATATTCGCCATCGTCGTCCAACCGCCGTCGACGATACTCAGTTCAAGGCCGGTGCGGTTCATCATGGTCTGCGCGGCAACCCCGATGGCATCAACCATAAAGCCAATCAGCATGCTCATCCCAACGAAGGCGACGCCTAGCGTGATGGCCGCCGAAGCCGCATCGCGGAATTTCATCCGCACCACCAGCCCGGCTAATAACATGATAAAAGGCACAAAAACCGGCGCGCCTAAATTCAGAATATAATTTATGACTACACCAAGAAAGTCCATAGCACTTCTCCACTAAAATAATTATAAGGATTAAAGAGCTACGCCTTATTTACAGGCATCAATGACCTTTTGTAATTCCTGTTCCATACCCATACCGGTCAGAAATGCGATACCGTTAATCACGGGGATAGGATATTGCTTATCAACTTTAGTAATTGCGATATACGCAGCACTATCCTTAATATGGCTATCGAGAGATTTAAGGTCGATTACTTCAACTTTAATGTGCGACTGGTTACGTTCATTCAATAAGCGAGTCACTTTACTGGCAACTGTTTGTGAGGTCGCAACGCCGCTTCCACAGGCAACAATGACTTTTTTCATTTTATAAATCCTTATCCAATTGCAGTCTTGATGTGAGGGTACAGAGAAAGGTATCTACATCGTCTATCTCGCGTAGGGTCTGGACGACCTGTTCATCAGCAAGGCAGTCCATCAGGTTTTGCAGCGCTGTCAGGTGGCTGCTGTGGTCAATAAAACCAAGAAGAACAATAAATTGAACGTAGAGCGTATTGTCGTCATTCCCCATTTCCTGCCAGGCGAGAGGTTGTGACAGTCGCGTAACAGAGATAAAGGGACGAATGACGTGCTGGGGGTCGGTATGCGGCAGCGCGATAGCCACCGGCAGCGTGGGTAACCCGGTTGGATAGGCTTTTTCTCTGGCAAGAATGGCATCGAGGAAAGAATCCCGAACGTAGCCTTTCTCTTTCAGCAGTAAAAATATCGAAGAAAAAAAGTCCGTGGAATTATTATAATGCTTATCGAGGAACGTAAGCTGAGGCGTTAAATATTTACTTCCTTGCGCATTTTCATTCGGGGTATCAACTATATCCATTCTCATCCGAATATCCTCTCTAACCGCTAAGAATTAACTACCGACAATGTTAATTCAGGAGTTACGGTTGAGCGAGAAGTATTGCCCCCAAAAGATGACCAGAACCTGGCGCAACGCGGTGAGCGTTTTATTATGAATTGCATCACATTTTTATTGTAAGAACAGGCTAACGGGAAAAAATAGAGGGAAGCAGAGACGGGAAAATGAAATAACGAGGGATAACCGCGATGGTTATCCCCCGAGAAACGGTGCTTAGCCTGCCAGGAAGAAACGAAACGCCGGGTTATTGGTCTCGTCGTGGCACTCATAGCCCAGTTCGTTGAGCCGGGTTTCGAAGTCCGGTTCGTTATCGCCCAGCTCAAACGCCGCCAGTACACGGCCATAGTCGGTGCCGTGGCTACGATAATGGAACAGGGAAATATTCCAGTGCGTGCCCAGGGTGTAGAGGAACTTCAGCAGCGCACCCGGCGATTCCGGGAACTCGAAGCTGAACAAACGTTCCTGTAACGGCTTCGACGGACGACCACCGACCATATAGCGCACGTGCAGCTTAGCCATTTCGTCGTCGGAGAGGTCGACGACGCTATAGCCGCCATCGTTGAGCAGATTAAGGATTTCCTTACGCTCTTCGAAGCCGCGACTCAGACGCACGCCCACAAAAATGCAGGCGTTTTTCGCGTCGGCGAAGCGGTAGTTAAACTCGGTGACCGAACGCCCGCCCAGCAGTTGGCAAAACTTCAGGAAGCTGCCCTTCTCTTCCGGGATCGTCACCGCCAGCAACGCTTCACGCTGTTCCCCTAGCTCGCAGCGTTCGGAAACGTAGCGCAGGCCGTGGAAATTGACGTTAGCGCCAGAGAGAATATGCGCCAGACGCTCACCGCGTATGTTGTGCTGAGCGATGTATTTTTTCATCCCCGCCAGCGCCAGCGCCCCGGAAGGTTCCGCTACCGCGCGCACATCTTCAAACAGGTCTTTCATCGCCGCACAGATCGCATCGCTATCGACGGTAATAATGTCGTCGAGATATTCCTGGCACAGACGGAAGGTTTCGTCACCGATACGTTTTACCGCCACGCCTTCAGCAAAGAGACCCACGCGCGGCAGATCCACCGGATGACCGGCATCCAGCGCCGCCTTCAGGCAGGCGGAGTCTTCGGCTTCGACGGCAATCACTTTGATCTGCGGCATCAGCTGTTTGATCAGCACCGCCACGCCCGCCGCCAGACCGCCACCGCCCACCGGCACAAACACGCGGTCGAGGTGTGCGTCCTGCTGGAGCAACTCCAGGGCCAGCGTACCTTGTCCGGCGATCACCATCGGGTGATCGAAAGGCGGAACCCAGGTAAAGCCCTGCTGCTGCGCCAGTTCAATCGCTTTGGCTTTGGCTTCATCAAAGTTAGCGCCGTGCAACAGCACTTCGCCGCCAAAGCCGCGAACAGCATCAACTTTGATATCGGCAGTCGCCACCGGCATGACAATCAGCGACTTCAGGCCCAGACGCGCAGAGGAGAACGCCACGCCCTGAGCATGGTTGCCCGCAGAAGCGGTGATGACCCCACGCGCTTTCTGTTCAGGCGTTAAGCCCGCCATCATCGCGTACGCGCCGCGCAGCTTAAAGCTGTGCACTGGCTGACGGTCTTCGCGCTTGACCAGAATGAAGTTGTCGAGGCGCGAAGAGAGCTTGTCCATTTTTTGCAGCGGCGTTACCTGTACCGCTTCATAGACCGGTGCGCGCAGCACCGCTCTGAGATACTCGGCACCTTCAGGGGTGCCGGATAGGGGCTGTGATTCCGCCATGGTGATTAACCCCCCAGTTTCGATTTATCGCGCACCGCACCTTTGTCGGCGCTGGTTGCCAGGCTGGCATAGGCGCGAAGGGCAAAGGAGACCTGACGTTCACGGTTTTTCGGCGTCCACGCCTGGTCGCCGCGAGCTTCCTGCGCTTCACGACGAGCGGCGATTTCCGCTTCGCTCAGTTGCAGCTGAATGCCACGGTTCGGAATGTCGATAGCAATCATGTCGCCATCTTCGATGATCGCGATATTACCGCCGCTGGCCGCTTCCGGAGAAACGTGGCCGATAGAGAGACCGGAGGTACCGCCGGAGAAACGACCATCGGTGATCAGCGCACAGGCTTTACCAAGCCCCATTGATTTCAGGAAGGTGGTTGGGTAGAGCATTTCCTGCATGCCCGGCCCGCCTTTCGGCCCTTCGTAGCGAATGACCACCACGTCGCCTTCGACCACTTTACCGCCGAGGATAGCTTCAACCGCCTCGTCCTGGCTTTCGTAGACTTTTGCCGGGCCGGTGAATTTGAGGATACTGTCATCCACGCCCGCGGTTTTCACGATGCAGCCGTTTTCCGCGAAGTTGCCGTACAGCACGGCCAGACCGCCATCTTTGCTGTAGGCGTGCTCCAGCGAGCGGATGCAGCCTTCGGCGCGATCGTCATCCAGGGTATCCCAACGGCAGTCCTGCGAGAACGCCTGGGTGGTACGAATACCCGCCGGGCCGGCGCGGAACATTTTTTTGACCGCTTCGTCCTGGGTTACGGTGATGTCGTACTGCTCCAACGTCTGCGGCAGGGTCAGGCCGAGCACGTTTTTGACTTCGCGGTTCAGCAGGCCGGCACGGTCCAGCTCGCCGAGAATGCCCAGCACGCCGCCCGCACGGTGCACGTCTTCCATATGGTATTTCTGGGTACTTGGCGCCACTGGTGATGCTGCCAACTTACTGATTTAGTGTATGATGGTGTTTTTGAGGTGCTCCAGTGGCTTCCATTTCCATCAGATGTCCTTCCTGCTCCGCTACTGAAGGCGTGGTGCGTAACGGCAAAAGCACTGCCGGACATCAGCGCTATCTCTGCTCTCACTGCCGTAAAACATGGCAACTGCAGTTCACTTACACCGCTTCTCAACCCGGTACGCACCAGAAAATCATTGATATGGCCATGAATGGCGTTGGATGCCGGGCAACTGCCCGCATTATGGGCGTTGGCCTCAACACGGTTTTACGTCACTTAAAAAACTCAGGCCGCAGTCGGTAACCTCGCGCATACAACCGGGCAGTGATGTGATTGTCTGCGCGGAAATGGACGAACAGTGGGGCTATGTCGGGGCTAAATCGCGCCAGCGCTGGCTGTTTTACGCGTATGACAGGCTCCGGAAGACGGTTGTTGCGCACGTATTCGGTGAACGCACTATGGCGACGCTGGGGCGTCTTATGAGCCTGCTGTCACCCTTTGACGTGGTGATATGGATGACGGATGGCTGGCCGCTGTATGAATCCCGCCTGAAGGGAAAGCTGCACGTAATCAGCAAGCGATATACGCAGCGAATTGAGCGGCATAACCTGAATCTGAGGCAGCACCTGGCACGGCTGGGACGGAAGTCGCTGTCGTTCTCAAAATCGGTGGAGCTGCATGATAAAGTCATCGGGCATTATCTGAACATAAAACACTATCAATAAGTTGGAGTCATTACCGACTCGATAAAGGAAATAATGCAATGGGGCGGGAAGTGGCCGGACCTGCCAGCGTCAGAAGATACGCCATTTTAGATGTTAAAAGGCGGGGGGTGGTCCCCCCGCCTTTAGCTACGTTTCCGCGTTCATCAATCGACAAATTCGCGGATCAGTTCCAGGATTGCAATCACAGCGTTTGACACCGCGACTACCGCCCGCAGAACGACGATTAACACGTTAATCATCCGTTTGCTCCATACAGAGCCGGAACGTCGCTGATTGCCCTTACATTGCCTGTCACAGCGACTACCCAACGTCAATTGTTTGGTCGTTCCCGCTCCAGCCTGGGCATTGAAACAGCACCACCTGTTTTTCAACCAGGACTTTAATCCGTTCATGCCGCATAAGCGGGGAGCTGGAGCGAGGACGTCAACAGATTGACCCGCGCAGTATACCCTATTCCGCGCCGTTTGCATTTACGCTACCCATGACGTAATATTTCGTTGTCAATTGTTTGGTCGTTCCCGCCTCAGTCTGGGGCAAAACATTAAAGCCCGATCTCACCAGTCGGGTTTTTTTGTGCCTGTCGTTTACCTTTCCGCGCTGGGCGTCGCCCTCCGGGCCGCTACGTTGTGCTGCGCATCGAGCCAGCCTTGCTGTCTCGCCCCTTCGGGCTTCCATCGCTGACGCATCAAAAATACTGAATACCTGTTTTTCCTGCCTTCTGTTGCTAACTCACTGAAATAACGTAAAACCCGAAATGGGCGCCCGCCAGCTGCAGCTGCTTCTCAGCTGCTGCCGTCTGCGTGTGTCGTTCAGCAAATTTGATCGTATCGGCCAGCGTCGCCAGCGGCGCTGTAAGCCCGTTTACAGCCCATCCGGGCGCGTCAGCTGCGCTGACCCACCACGGA
>NZ_JBMKIF010000048.1:0-19971 GCF_049238025.1 Enterobacter cloacae complex sp. IR5458 | reverse complement strand
TCGCGCAATCCGGGCTGAGTTCCCTTTCAGTGATCTACTATTCCGCGCAGCTATTTAGGCCTGAACCAGGGAATAAGGCTTTTGAGCTCAACTGGTGAAGCCTTGCAACGGCTCGAACTGCACAGAGCAAGTGGTTTTGAGCCGCTTCGTCAGATGCTGCAAAACACAATTATCAGGCTGGAAAATAGTGATGTCACGTCAAGCCAGACGGATAGCAATCTAACTGACGTAGCACTACCGGTTAAGGCAGAAAGGCAGAATAGTCAGCGCTGGGTATATGTGGTGAATTCTGAACCAGCAGTTGAAGTTGAAGTAATCAGAAAATCAGCCTCAAGGGTCACTCCATTAGTGGCTTATTTCGGCGGTATTTTAACAGCTGCCGTACTGGGCATAGTCACCTATATTTTCACGCCAATAGTATTCAGCCACCCCGGAGAAGATGCGTTGAACAACTCTCTCGCAGCTTTACCGACCAGCATGCCTCTTCCGGCTGTCGATCAGCTACGCCAGGACGCTCCGACGTGGCTTGAATCCAGTGATACCTACGCCAAACAATTAACTTCCCGTCTGAACGAACTGAGCACTCTTTCACCGTATTGGCCATTGCAATACGGTAATCAGTTGGTAGAACAAACTCGCCATCTTTACCCTAACGCCAAATTTGCAGAGGAGTTGTCGGCGGACTGGCGATCAAAGCTGCAAGCCAACAGTTTGCCCAATGCCACCATCTCAGGTTGGTACAGGGGAGTATCTGAGCTTCAGACGCTTCAGGACAGACTTAATCAACTCGATGAGAAGAAGGGCAAATACCTGACCGTTAGTGAGCTTAAAACGGCTGTGTTCTCTATATCAAAGTCCTTAAACGAAAGCGTGCCAGTTGAAGAATTAATCCGGCAACTGCAAAATTCCCCGCAGGATCAACCGCTGTCCCGAGACCTGCTCAACCGGGCAGATCTACAGCTCAGGCAACTGAATAACTCCTACATCATGGCCACGTCAAACAACCAAAAATAGATTTTGGGTTAGACATACCAGGTAATGATGAAGACGCGCCGGTTTGGCTTCATACACCTCATCCCTACCTACTTCGAAACTCGAAACTTGACCTCATTTCGCCGGTTCGCCAACAACCAATTTCATGATAATCTCCGGCCTTAAAATTTTCCTTAACAGTCGTGGAGAAAGTATTGACTGAGCTAACTACTAAGCGCCCTGATACTGAACTAGCTCATCTCGCCTGGTGCATCATCGTAGCGGTAAAGCTTGCACGGAAAGAGGGAAGATCTCTCACGTCTCTTCAAACACACATGTTCATAATGCAGTGGCTTTCAACAGCTCAGAAACGCAAGGTTTTTCCTAAATCTCTGGCGCCTGACATAATCTGGTTACAGGAACAAGGGAAACTGAAAGGGCCATCAGCACGGCTTTACAGCAAGGTGGAGTATATCTGGCTGGCAAGCTCTGGTGAGTTAGCCAATCAGAGCACGCTGTTTAGATTCACCTGCATGATTGACACGCTACGTTCAATGGGCTGGCAGGATCACCTATTATCCGATACCGAGTGGCAGGATGGTTGGAAATGCGGTACAGATGTATCGGCTGTGTATACACAGAAATCTCAACTCCATAGCTCATTTACAGAATCAGGAAATCTTATATTGCCACTTGAGGTGCGTGTAACTGGCGTTCCAGACGGGATATTTCCATTATTGGAGCAGTGCGGGCTCAAAACTGAGAAATTGCCTGTGAGTATGGGTTATACTGTCCTGATTTTACAGCCAGAGATTGATTTAAGTTCCGTGAAGCAAGATATCGTTGAATATTAATGGCCTGAGGATTCAGACCATTAATAATTTATCTTTAGCCCACAACTCGCTTAAACGGTCTCTGACTATCAAAGTGATAGTTAATCTTTGCCGTGTATTTTATAAAATCAATCTCAACACAGGAGGCGTTACCTATGACAGAAGATATGCAGCCACGATCTATTGAGACAAAATTCAGAAAACTTTTAGGGACAGTAAACCCACATTTAATTCTGATTGATGTAGCAGTAAAGGAACTCCTTTGCAAAGATGAATCTGGCCGCATTAACATTAATCGAATTGAAGACGTAACTAAAAAGCATAAAAATGCAAAACTAAAAGTTGCACATTTAGAGATTTACAAAACATCTCTCTACGTAACACAAAGTCACATTGCATTTATATATAGCTGCCTAGAATCATTTTTGAAAGACTACATTTCCTTGTCAAAAAAAATATATAGTGATGAACGGTCATTCAATATTGATAATGTAGACATACTACGTAGAGCAATTCACCATGCTCATGTGAACAAAATAAATGGTAAGATTACGCATCCTAAATTAAACCATAATGAGTTGTCAATTTACATAGATGAACTTGATTTAAAATTATTGGATTACTTTAGACTTGTTCGTAATATTAACGCACATAGCCGAGAAAACACTAATCTTTGGGAAGAAATGTTTTCAGAATCTGACTTAATTAAAATGCGTAAAAAATACAAGCATGAAGTTAATAAAGAAGCTGAATTAACAATACGTGATGTAATTCTGTATTCTCAGGTATGCCAACAGGTCGCCCACCATATCTGCCAAAAAATGTTGGACATTGAAAAAATCGCAAAATCACTTTGCATAAAATATAAACACCTTACTGGTCCTCGTAAAGACAATGCAATCACAAAGACATTAATCAACAATTACTTGCAAGATAAAGATGAGGTTGATAGAATCCGGAATGCATTTAATGGCTGGTTAGCTTAGTTGGTAGAGCTCCCTGGGTCCCTTCATAAGCAATTTTGAAGGGCCTTCCAATAGGTTTAGGTACTGAATCTATTGGAAGGGGATGTGAGGTTCGAGTCCTCGCCAGCCACCAATCTTTTCATGATCAAAACCTCTTCTTCGAACTAATACAAAACCTTTACATCTTCACCCGGTGACAAGCTGCTAATAGATCTGTAATGTTCAATGTGTGGCTCGCACGCCTCCGGTGACTTAGGCATAAGTTGCTGATGGGTCGAAAAGACGTTCGGAGACTGCCCTGTGGGCAAACTTATCATTGGCAGGGCTGATGGTGAGGGTTAAAGAGCGTTTCAGGAAACTCGGAACGTGGGAACAATACCGGTTATGTAAACCACGAACTGTCCAAGGCTGCGGCAGTATAAATACGCCAGATATTACGTGTCTGGGGCCCCAGATCATATCAGAGCATAAGCGATGAATATCGATCTGAAAATTGAGATAAAAGTGGATGTAGCGGCGGTCATTGTGTCCATTACTGGTCTTTTGACTCTTGTTACGAAGTACCTCGGCTATCTCTAAACAAATCCTGGGCGGTCATATGACTGCCCAGGTACTCAAACCCCACCTGACAATCGGACTTGTCCAGAGCATTAATTATCAGGAACAGCTTGCCAATGTGGTTATGTAAAAAACCAGGCATTTATCGTACCTCATTTTTCGGTTATAATAATTAATTGAAATTAACAATAGAATAATCCCGTAGGAAAGAATGAATAATAAAATACCTAACAATGTAATTGGCGCGGTGTCTTCAGTACTGGGTGAGCATTATTTTAGCCATTCAACTTTAAATTCACTGTTTATGGAATCGGGCGCACCTGGTGAGGTGCCTCTAGGAAACTGTGAAACAAAATGCAGCAATTGGCTTAAAGCTTGCAATGAAGATGACTCAGTAGATGCAATTTCAGTACTGGGGATAATTATCCAAAAATATATGGATTTACCTCCAAATTCATTCTCTAGGGCAGGAGCTGGGTCTACAGTCGAAAGTGGACAAAAAAGAATAATTGATGCTTTATCCAAGAACCAATTAGTCTACAGACTCAATGGATTTATAACTAAGTCTGGGTCTACTCCGATTTCTAAGACGTTAGAGGATTATCTAAAGTCTGGTGACTATTCATCCATTGAAAATGAGTTTCTTCGTGCAGTGGAGAATATTCAAACCGATCCACATGCATCAGTCACTGCCGCATGCGCTATAATTGAATCTGCATTAAAATGCTACATAAAAAAATTCAATTTACCTATGCCACAAAAATTGAATGTTGCACCACTTTGGTCTGTCGTACAGCCAGACTTGGACCTTAATTCCGATCCCACTTTAGCGGGTGACCAGCACAAAATTTTAAAAGGAATTTCATCACTAATCGACGGTATTGGCGCATTCCGGTCACATATAGGGAGTGCTCATGGGCGTGGTCAAAATCCTCCGCAGATAGTAGTTGCCGAAGCTAGACTCGCAGTTAATGCATCTCATACTTTAGTTGTATTTATAATGGATGTTATCCATGCGAGTAAATTTTAATCATACTGGCACTTAGATTAACAATGGCCGGATTCATTGCTCTTAAATTTTAGTGTACCCAGTTCTTTGTAGCACTGATGGTCGATTCTACCGCTTTGAACTTGCCTCAAACAAACCAGGGTCTGCGACCGGGATTTATGTTCTGGACGTGTGCCTGAGCCTTATGGCTGGGCTATTTTATTAGGTTTTAGGTGCCTTCCTGCAATCACTCAAAACGCATTCATTAGTGCGTATTTCATGTAAAAATGAGCAACTTACCCTTATAAATCAATATGTCAATGCGGTTTTAAAGTGTCACCTATATTTGCAAGATAGAAGTGGCACTTTGCTAAAGATTGGAAGTCGTCTATTCACAAATCGCTGTCAATAAGTATTAATTTTTGTTGTTACATAACATTCGTTTATATGATTAATACTCTATCATCTTGTGAGTAACAAATTGGAGATATTGTCATATTATCAAATACAGCATGTGTGATAATACCTGGAGCCATCTTAGCTAGACTGCCTTCATAACCGCTTCCTTTTTTTTCTGCCCGGAGATATACATCACCTTTCTGAAATACATAGTGTGATTGTATCGAAACATTTGTTTGAGTATCATTAATCATTAGAATCATGGGTGAACTTTCAGAGCTTATTGCACCAATGCCAAATTCCATTTTTAGACATTTCATATTTTCAAGCTTATTTTTAATATCTGAGGTTGAAGGAAAAAAACCTTTGACCCCACTCTTAATTGATGTCGTGATCATTGTGCTATTTTTTTCAATATCGGATACAACCTGAGGTTGAAACAGAAAGTACATGTCAAACCCACATCTCTCCCAATCAGCCCCTAAGTTGGTCAAGTGGTCATTGATCATTTCTATGTTAGCTGTCGAACCCAACCGAATTACTAATTGTTTTAATGATTTTGAGTCGTCTGGGTCAGATAAGAGTTTGTCATTTGCTTCATCTATTTTATCGATGATATTCCTCTGTTCATTGAAGTGGTGCTTTGCAATGATAAGTATTGTATCGGAAGGACTAACTAGTCTGTTCTTATCAAACTCAGTTATTTCATGGAATCCAATACCTCCGCTTCCATTACTAAATGGGTAAAAACCATAATCTTTCATTTGAAATGCAATGAAAAAGCATATTTCTCTTGTAAGTTCATCTGTTAGGATATCATGCTCTAGTAGAATCGTTAATCTTCCAGACAACCTCCTAGCTTTAAGATGATTTTTGAACGTGGACCGAATTACTTCACTTCTTGTATTGAAGTCTTTTTCATGTTTGGTTATGTCATAATTTTTTATAGAGACCTTATGTCTAAATCCAGTTTCAAAATCAACTGTATAATCGTATATTTTAAATGATTTAGGACAAGGGGAAACTGTCCCGTTGCTTGTTGACAAAGACCCGATTATTATCATTTCGGTAAGCAAACCATGTGAACTATCAGTATCCTTCTTTATCTCTTTAGCAGTTCCATCAAGCCATTTCTTATTGTTAACACTCAAATTAATTATAGATTTCCCTAAAGAGTATAATTCAGATGTGGACAGGACATCCCGCCTGGCCCATAACTTTTGTAGTCTATGTCCTTCTTGTTTACTCAGCCATGCTAAACTAAAAAGATCTTCCACTGCCTGAATTGCATTGATGACCTCTTCTGAGGAAGTTGATTTAATCAAGTGCTCAATTGCACGGTTGAATTTATTATTCATAATCTAACCTTTTATAGCATATCCATTTAAAAATTAATTTTTTAAAGCTGTCTGAATTTATAGTTCATTATAAATCCGGGGCCATTCAAAGAATTAATTACTTCATTATGAAAGTTTATGAAACATTCTAAAATAAAGTGAAGCGAGCTTCTCTTAAAAATCAACTCATGCTCTCCATTTAACCTTTTTGTATCAATACATCCGCTTTCTGAAATTAACCGTTTTATGTTCCCATCCTTTAAAATATGATCACTTACATACCGATTGTTATGTGCACATAGGTTTCTTAATTTAACAATACAAGATATCAAGTTTCTTGATTCTGAATGAGTGATGGGAAGTAACTTTTTTAAAATTAAGTTACAACGTTCTAAGCCCTTTTGGTTAAAATCCGAAACTCTCCAAATTTGATCGTTGAATTTTAAAATCGCTTGTGTGAGTGATTCAATATTACACTCAAACATTCCAAACATTGTTAAAAATGCTGAGGCTCTAAGCCTGCTTGGCATTAAGGTAGCGTAATTTTCAACAACCTCGTCAAAATTATAACTTGCAAAACCTCGAAATTTATAATACTCATCACTACCAAAGTCGTGGTCGTAAGAGCATATTCTCGGGCCTGATTTTTCGAAGTCGCGCAAGGATTTATTGATTAGGGATTCGGTTTCTTCAATGAGGCCTTCCATTATCCAAAAACTTTGATAAATCCGATTTAGCGACACCTCCAACTCTGTCATTAGCAACGCCCTCTTTCGCTCCAGTTGTTAATATCCAACTATCCACTCAATTGCACCAGGAGTGCGAATCCAAGGCTTTATATTATTATTCACGTAATAAATGGCTTCATCCATTCCACCTAACGTGATAAATCCACTGTTAGATTTGGGCTGCAATCTGCACTTCGATAACAACCCCGGGATGTGTCTATTAGAATCAATTGCAGCTTTAGCGATATCATCAGCATCTTGGGATGACTGTCGGTAGGCGAGTAGGGCGCGTGTATACTGAAAGAACGGTCGCATATCCCTAGGATAATCGTCTAAAAGGAAGGCCAGATCATCCACCATTTCAAGCTCAAGGTAATAGTTCGCTAATAAATGACGAATCCCCTGGTTATCGTTTGGGTTGAGCTTAAGCATTTCGCGACAGTGAGCCATGGCCGGGTGGAAGTTACCTGACACCCACAAGGCATCAGCCAAAGCAGCTTTTGCTCTCATATATGGGCGTGTTTCGACACATCTCCAGAAACGGCCTGCGAATTCCTGAAAATCCTCGCCCAGAGCAATGCTGGCTGCGTACAAAGCCGTCTCCAGATTAACGATTTTTGACTCAGGAGGTTCTTGAGATATCTCGCAGTAGAATGAGTATGCGTCAGCACAGAGCGGGGATTTCTTGATAGCTTTTCTGATGAGTTTCAGCACAACGTCCAGGTCATCAGTTTCCCAGGCATCGAACATAAACTCCTGAGCCGCAGCCAGATCCAGCTGTAATTGCTCAGAACTGACAGCATTTTTATACAAATCAATGCGCTTTTTAGTCGGGAATTTAATCATCTCAAGTATCCTTTTGGGTGCTCACTGTTCCGGTACTTTGTAGCACTGATGGTCGATTCTACCGCTTTGAACTTGCCACAAACAAGCTCGGGTCTGCCAGAACGGGATTGATAGCCCGGAGCTGTTCCTGGACGCGCACCTGAGCCTTACGGCTGGGCGATTTTTTGCTTCGTTCCCGTTTGCCTTCGCTTTCCCGCTCATCCTGTTTTACCTGAGCCAGTCTGAGTACAGTCCCGAGACGTTTGTTATCGACAATCTGCCCCTGGTCGACACAGGCCAGCTTATCAAATGCCTGGCACTTGAGGATCCGGTGTCCATAGTGGAAGGCGAGGGTGCCATCGGGATAATCCAGTACTTTAATTTTTTCACCGGCAAGACGGCTATTTTCTTCTGTTGGGTCCATGAGATAAAGGATCTTATCGTACTGGAATGTCAGTGATTTCGACACGGTACGGACATCATGCCAGGCAAAGATGTCTCTTAACTCATCGGGGCTTTCCTGTACCGGACGATGCAAATCTTTGGGGAACTTTGGCGGACGCGAAAAACGACGGTTGAAGTCTTCGATGAAATTCGAAAGCCAGGCATTTGCGGCTTCAATGCCGGTAATGCCTTCAAGGCGCATTTCCTTGATCAGTCGATCCTGAAGTGTCTGATTAGCACGTTCCACGCGGCCTTTAGCTTCCGAGCTGTTGGCACAAATGAGCTCAATTGCCATGTCATAAAGCACACGTCCGAACTGGGTAACGGTGGTATTGCGGTTCTCCGGACCGCTGACACGAAATATTGCGTGTTTGTCACTGTACAGCGATACCGGCTTCCCATGCTGCTCAATGTATTCCCAGGTTGCCAGCATGTAATCAAAGGCTGTTTCTGACTCGCTGAACCGCAAATGCATCAGGCGGCCAGTAGCGTCATCTATAAATACAAGCAGGCAGCATTTCGGCGCACGACCTTCAAACCAGTCATGATGGGAGCCGTCTATCTGGACAAGCTCTCCGAGACAATCACGACGATGTCGGGGCTGATAAACCCGTGACTTGCGACGAGCATGCGGGACCCAGAGTCCGTCAGACGTCATCCAGTTGCGGACGGTCTCGATTGAAAGCCGGATATCATGGCGTTCCCTGAGTTTTTCAGCGGCCAGCGTGGGTCCAAAGTCACTGTAGTTTTCACGTATCAGTTTGAGGACGCGTAGTTTAAGCGATTCGGTCAACCGGCGGTTGCTTGGCTGGCCGCGTTTACGGCTGACAAGTCCTTCAGCACCAGAAACCCGGTAACGATTGATAAGCCGTTGCGCCTGACGTTCCGAGATGCCAAGCTGTGAAGCTGCATCGCGACGCCGTAGACGCTTTTCGCAAACTGCCTGTATTACCGGCAAACGGTGGATCTCTTTATCTGACATGGTGACCAACATCCGTTGAGTCCCTTAGAATTGCATTCAGTTTAGCTTACTCTAAGGTGACGTTTCTATCTGGATAAAAAGTGACATTACTAAATGGTCCTAACACATGTTTGTCAAGGCTAAGTTAAGATGTCCGGGGCAGGGCAAAGTTCAAATGTCCTCCAATACTCAGTAGATTGCAGAAGTAAATTCATGTGGAGACAGCCTATAACCTAATGGTAAAATTAGCTTTTAGCTGTTAGAAGAGGGATGCTATGGCTCTTACGGTGACTGCTGCGTTTAACGAGTTTCAGCGCAATATTGTAAATCTAGATAGCTCTCAGACTGATCGAGCCAGAGCCAGTAGAGATTGGTTATTGGGCAGAATGAACACTTTTCCAAATAATGATGTTTATTTCCCCATAATATACCCTGATATACATACAGGTTTTGGTTCCTTTGCTAGACGCACAAAAATTCGCCCTTTAGATGATATAGATCTTATGTTTGGTCTCGATGGTGATGATTGTGTATACAGCGAGAGTGATGGAAAAATAATAATCACTGCGCGTGAAGGAACCGTTCGTTTAAAATACTATAAGCATGATGGCACAAATTTTATTAACTCTAGAAAAATAATAAACAGTTTTATCTCAAGCCTAAATCAAATTCCGCAGTATGATAAGGCTGATGTAAAAAGAAATCAGGAAGCAGCTACTCTGAAGCTAAAATCCTATGACTGGAATTTTGATATAGTTCCTGCATTCATTACTACTCCAGATTCATTTGGCAAGACATATTATTTAATACCAGATGGGAATGGTCATTGGAAGAAGACAGATCCACGAATTGACAAGCAAAAAGTTACTGATCTTAATGTTAAACTCTCAGGAAACATGTTAAATGTCATTCGTGTAATAAAATATTGGCAAAAACGTCCCACCATGCCTTCAATGAGTAGTTACTTGTTAGAGACAATGCTACTTAACTACTTCAACGGTCGATCAGAATGTTATCAATGGGTCGATTTAGAGATTGTCAATGTTTTAGGTTACTTAGCCTCTGCTATATTTAGTCCGGTATACGATCACAAAGGCATACAAGGAAACATAAACAACCTTAGTTATGATGATAAATTAAAGATATCTATCCGCTGTTATCTTGACCAAGGAAAAGCAACGGAAGCCCGTAATTACGAAAGTCAAAATAACCACAGAGCGTCCATTAACAAATGGCAGGATGTTTTTGGTGTCAACTTCCCATCATACGGATGAAAAATGAGTCAAATATTTTTGCGCCAAAATGATAGTAAAAACATTGAGTTACTAATGGCAATGAGGCGGACTTACTCACAGGTTAAATTTGTTAACTGGGTAGTGTTTTTTCTTAGTGTCGTAATATCTGTCGCTATTGTAATATTTACTACAGTGATAAAGAAAATGGGGCTATTCCCTCATTTGACTATAGCTCCTTATCTCGGTTATTACGGTATAATCGTGTTGGTCATCACAATTATTTTTTCCACAATGATTTCCTCAATGAAAAAATGTGCAGCCACAATTCAGGAAATGTTTGACTGTGATGTCTTACACATTCCATGGAGTGAATTAAAAGTAGGGAAGCCGGTTGGCAGAGAAAATGTCTTTAAGGCTTCAAGGTATTACAAAAAAAGAAACAAAAATGATGAGTTTATTAACTGGTATCTAAATAAAGATTATCATGCTAATGAAAACATATTGGCATTATTATGTCATGCGAAAAATTTTGGCTGGGATAAGGCACAGCGCGATGTAATGAGTAAAATATATTTTATCACTATGTTACTTTCCTTTTTGGTACTTCTTGCATATGGTTTATGGTCTAAATCCTCGCTGGAAGATTTTTTGTTTTATATTGTTTTCATGCTCCCGTTTTTTAGACATGTGATAATGTTATACGTTGAAAACAACAAATCTATTAATCGAATTATGCGTGTTAAAGATTTTATTGAGAAAAAAATACAGAATATAAAGATAAGTGGCATTATAAACGATGACATCTTATCTCATGATTTAAGATCGATTCAGGATGAGGTTTATGCCCATCGATCGACCTCGAATCCTGTGCCCAATTGTCTCCACAGATTCATGCGGAAGAATAATGAGGCTATTTATGATGATTATTTTGAAGAGAACTTGAAAATTTTACCCCGATAGTTAATATACCCGGAGTTATCCTCCGGGTTTTCATATCTGTTTCTTACCAAATATTTCTTCAGATCGTGACTGAAGTTTTACAAGCGCATTGAACATATCGTCCTGATCCAAAGAACGCTGGGATTTTTTCGTCGTGGGGGCTTTGCGCCTGCGTGAAGGGCCGTCACCGGATGGCACTGATTGTGACCGGTTATTATCCCGTTCGGCCTGCACCAGTTGCGCCATTTCCAGCGCACGGCCAAGACGTTTATTGTCCACAATGGCACCCTGATCGATTTCAGATAGTTTGTCATAGGTAGAGTAGGGAAGTGATATGCCATTAAGCCGGAGCTCTTTATGTCCGTCAGGGTAATGCCAAACATCAATATATTTACCAATTGCCCGACGACTGAATTCGCTGTCTTCAATGAGATAAAGCACTTTGTCGTACTGCACCGTGAGTGATTTCGACACGCGGCGGGCTTCACGCCAAGTAAACACCATATCAAGATCATCATCGACATCCAGTTCCCGGTGAACATCGAACTCCTGGCGAGGCGCTTTTGAGAAACGTCGGTTGTAATCGTTCATGAACTCTTCGGCAAATGCGTTTGCAGCTTCCATGGTGCTGATGTCCTGAAGCCTGAGTTCCTTGACCAGTCTGTCCTGAAGGGTCTGATGCGCCCGCTCAACACGACCTTTTGCTGCGCTGGTTTCTGCACAGATGGTCTGAATGTTCAGTTCGTGCATCGCACGGCCAAACTGGGTATCGCCGTCGCCGCCGGTTGCATTTTTATTGTTGATCCTGAATACACTGGCTTTGTCGCTGTACAGTGCCAGCGGTTTACCATGTTTTTCGATATAACCACGTGTCGCTTCAAAGTAGGTGAAAGTAGACTCAGATTTCACGAAACGAAGCTGCATTAAGCGACTGGTTGCATCGTCTACGTAAACCAGTGCCGTACACTTAGGTCCCCGGTTTTCAAACCAGTGATGATCACAGCCGTCGATTTGTATGAGTTCACCGGCACAGGCACGACGGTAACGAGGCTGCTGAATTTTTGGCGCACGTTGCTTACGTGGGACCCACAGACTGGCCTGAGTCATCAGCTTACGCACAGTTTCTTTGGAAAGATGTACGCCATGAATCTCAGACAGCTTTTCACAGGCCAGCGTCGGGCCGAAATCGTTATAGCGTTCTCGAATAATATTGAGCGCGTAAGCAGCCAGTCCCTGAGGCAACTGATGGTTGCTTGCTTTACCACGGCGACGGCTGGTCATTCCAAGTGGACCATCTTCACGATAACGAGCAAGAAGACGGCGGCACTGACGGTCGGATATCCCAAGCCGCTGAGCTGCCACCTGTGTTGTCAGACGCCGGTCGATGACTTCCTGAATAATCTTGAGTCGGTTAACTTCATCCAAAGTGAAAAACTCCGCTGCGAGAGCCGTCATGGTAATCCTTACTTGATTATACACGCCGGACATCTTAACTTAGCCCAAGGCGGACATTACAACTTTGCTGTTACACATGTTTGTCAAAGCTAAGTAGAGATGTCCGGGGTGGGGCAAAGTTCAAATGTCCTTTGATAATATTGAATTCCTGGATAAAAATCGCATCTTAACCTCTTCGTTTGAGTACCTTGTTGGGTTGACCCCGTATTCGCTTTATTTGTAGTATTGGGCTGCTTTGAAGTGTTTCATGTTCAAACGCGACGTGTTCTGTAAGTTCTTCCTGACAACAGAGCCGACAATATATACACATCCGCTATGGAGAATCTGACAACCGCTATGCGTATTACGCCACCCTGAGTTTTTCCTTCCTCTGTCGTACTGAGCAAGCCTCAGCACGCACTCAATAACATCCCGTCTGCGGATGTGCTTTACCGTACGTAAAAATGTAGCCCTCCAGGGCTGACTGTATCTAAAAACTGAGAAATTACTATGTTGCTGTCCTCGACGCGTAAGGACTGGCTGGGTAACGTCCGTGGTGACGTTCTGGCCGGTATTGTTGTCGCGCTCGCACTCATTCCAGAAGCGATCGCCTTTTCCATTATCGCCGGTGTTGATCCCCAGGTGGGCCTCTACTCGGCGTTCTGTATTCCTCTCGTTATGGCCTTCTTTGGCGGACGTCCGGCGATGATTTCGTCCTCCACCGGTGCAATGGCTCTCCTGATGGTGACGCTGGTGAAAGATCATGGCTTACAGTATTTACTGGCTGCCTCCATACTGACCGGGGTATTCCAGCTGATAGCCGGATATCTGAAGCTTGGCGGGCTGATGCGTTTTGTTTCACGCTCAGTGGTCACGGGGTTTGTTAATGCACTGGCAATACTGATTTTTATGGCCCAGTTGCCTGAGCTGACCAATGTGACATGGCATGTTTATGCCATGACTGCGGCAGGGCTGGGGATCATCTATCTCTTCCCTTATATCAACAAAACCATTCCTTCACCGCTTGTGTGCATCGTGGTGCTGACTGGGATTGCCATGTGGCTGCATCTGGATGTGCGAACCGTCGGGGATATGGGGAAACTTCCCGACAGTCTGCCGGTCTTCCTGCTCCCGGACGTGCCTTTAAATCTTCAGACGCTGCTCATCATCCTGCCATATTCTGCGGGGCTTGCGGTGGTTGGCCTGCTTGAGTCGATGATGACCGCCACTATCGTGGATGACATGACCGACACGCCAAGCGACAAAAACAGGGAGTGCAAAGCTCAGGGCATCGCGAACATCTGCACATCCTTTATCGGAGGAATGGCAGGCTGCGCGATGATTGGGCAATCTGTTATCAACGTAAAATCCGGTGGACGCGGACGACTTTCAACCCTCACGGCGGGCGTGGTGCTGCTTTGCCTGATTGTGTTCCTGCGCAACTGGGTCTCCCAAATTCCGATGGCAGCGCTGGTCGCGGTGATGATTATGGTTTCCATCGGGACATTCTCCTGGCGCTCCATTGCCAACCTGCGGACACACCCCCTTTCAACCAGCGTGGTCATGCTTGCCACCGTCGCGGTTGTGGTGGCAACACATAATCTGGCCTTCGGTGTGCTGACCGGTGTACTGATTGCTTCGCTCAATTTTGCCACTAAAGTATCCCGGTTCATGCGTGTAACCTCAGTTCTGGAGGGGACGAGCCGGACGTATACCGTCACCGGCCAGGTATTCTTTGCATCAGCAGACCGCTTTACGAGCCACTTTGATTTCCGTGAAGCGATTGAGAATGTGGTGATAGACGTTTCACATGCCCATTTCTGGGACATCACGTCCGTCAGCGCCCTGGATAAGGTGGTCATTAAGTTCCGCAGAGAGGGCGCCGGGGTTGAAGTACGTGGGATGAATGAAGCCACCCGCACCATCGTTGACCGGTTTGGTGTTCACGATAAACCTGAAGAAGTCGAAAAACTGATGGGCGGTCATTAACAGACTGGAGGGAAAACTATGAATAATACTGTTACAGCCTGTGTGGACGGTTCACTTTCAACGCGGTCAGTGTGTGAATATGCGGCGTGGGCAGCCCGCACTTTGCAATCACAGCTAGCACTGTTGCACGTTATCGAAAAAGACAGCACCCCGGTAGTGTCAGACCTGACCGGCACTCTCGGCATAGACAGTCAGCAATTGCTGACCGATGAGCTGGTAGAAATTGAAGGGCAACGTAATCGCCTGCTGATGGCCCAGGGGAAAGCAATACTGGAAAGTTGTGCTGAACTGCTTCAAAAACAGGGAAGCCCGGATGTGCTTTTGATGCAAAAACACGGTACACCGGATGAAGTTCTGGCAGAGCTGAGCGACCTTCGTCTCATGGTGCTGGGGCGTCGGGGTAGCCAGCATCCGGTAGGCTCTCATCTGGAAAGCGTTATTCGTCTGCAAAAGAAACCCCTACTGGTTGTTCCGGAGAACTACTCAGTGCCTTCCAGAGTCATGCTGGCTTATGATGGCAGTGAAGAAAGCAGGAGTAACCTGGAACGTCTGACGATGAGTCCCTTACTCAGGGGGCTGGAGTGCCACCTTGTCATGGTAAACGGTAAGAAGGAAGAGCTGCTGACCGCACAGCAAATTTTACGTGACGCGGATATAGAAAACAGCACAACACATCTTACCGGGCAATCAGTCGGGGACGCGCTTATTCGTTACGCCGAGGAAAATGCTGTCGATCTGATAGTGATGGGGGCCTACGGTCATTCCAGGTTGCGGCAGTTCTTTATCGGTAGTCATACCTCCGAAATGCTGCAAAAGACGCAACAACCGCTTCTTATCCTCCGTTAGCACTGATTATCTTAAATAAAAAAGGGCGAGTTCTCTCGCCCTTCGTCACAAGAACACGTTTAGTTCAGCCGGTTACCTTTTTCATCAACTACCTTCTCACCGTCCTCTTTCGTGAACGCGCTTTTCTGCGCATCGGGAAGAATATCCAGCACGACTTCAGAAGGGCGACATAGCCGGGTACCCAGCGGCGTTACCACGATAGGGCGATTGATCAGAACAGGGTGCTGCAACATAAAATCGATTAACTGCTCGTCAGTAAAGCGGTCTTCCGCCAGCCCTAACGCTTCAAAAGGTTCGACATTCTTACGCAGCAGCGCTCGTACCGTGATCCCCATATCCGCAATGAGTTTTACCAGCTCAGCTCGTGATGGTGGGGTTTCAAGATAATGAATAACGGTCGGCTCTGTACCGCTGTTGCGGATCATTTCAAGGGTATTGCGTGACGTGCCGCAGGCCGGGTTGTGATAAATGGTAATGTTGCTCATATCAGTATCTCATTACAAAGTGAAAGACAGACGAAGCGCCAGTGCTGCAAGCGTGACAAACAGCACGGGGATTGTCATGACAATGCCCACCCGGAAGTAATATCCCCAGGTAATTTTGATATTTTTCTGCGACAGAACGTGCAGCCACAGTAACGTTGCCAGACTGCCGATAGGGGTAATTTTTGGCCCCAGGTCGCTGCCGATGACGTTGGCGTAAATCATCGCTTCTTTGATAACACCGGTCGCTGTGCTGCCATCAATCGACAGCGCCCCGACCAGCACGGTCGGCATATTGTTCATCACTGATGACAGGAAGGCCGTCAGGAAGCCCGTACCCAGCGTTGCCGCCCACAATCCCTGCTCTGCCAGCTGATTCAGCAAGGAAGAGAGATAGTGGGTCAGACCGGCATTTCGTAAGCCGTAGACCACCAGGTACATCCCCAGCGAGAAGATAACGATTTGCCAGGGCGCACCACGCAGCACCTTACCGGTGTTAATGGCATGCCCTTTTTTCGCAACAGCAAACAGAAGCAATGCACCAGCGGCTGCGACCAAACTGACCGGTACGCCCAGCGGCTCCAGTCCGAAGAATCCCACCAGAAGCAACACCAGAACCAGCCAGCCGGTTTTAAAGGTATTCATATCACGTATAGCGTCTTTCGGTTCTTTCAACAGAGAAACGTCGTAAACGGCGGGAATGTCCTTACGGAAAAACAGATGCAGCATCACCAGCGTAGCCGCAATCGCGGCCAGGTTAACCGGGACCATCACGGCGGCATATTCTGAGAAACCAAGCTTAAAGAAATCCGCCGAGACGATATTCACCAGGTTTGAGACAATCAGTGGCAGGCTTGCCGTGTCAGCGATAAACCCTGCGGCCATGATAAACGCTAAGGTTGCCCCCCGGCTGAATCCCAGCGCCAGCAGCATCGCGATAACGATAGGTGTCAGGATCAGTGCCGCACCGTCGTTGGCAAACAGTGCCGCAACCATCGCACCAAGCAGGACGATCCAGGTGAAGAGCAGCCGCCCCCGGCCATTCCCCCAACGGGCAACGTGCAGCGCGGCCCATTCAAAGAAGCCGGATTCGTCGAGCAGAAGACTGATGATGATCACGGCGATAAAGGTGGCGGTCGCATTCCACACTATCTGCCAGACCACCGGAATATCCCCCAGATGAACGACGCCAGTCAGCAATGCCAGAATTGCGCCCAGTGAGGCACTCCAGCCAATCCCCAGCCCTCTGGGTTGCCAGATAACCAGGACGAGCGTGAATAAAAAGATAGCACCAGCCAGTAACATCAGAAACTCCATTCACATTTGTTTATTCGGATATATATATCGCCATCAGCAGGAGACAGATGCCACGCTACTGAGCTTGTTGCGTATGTTTTCTCGTTCACAGTTCCAGGCTGTATCAATAATACCCGCAGCCCATGCTGGCATGTGTGGCGACAGTCGGTAATGCACCCATTTTCCTTCGCGACGGTCGATGACCAGCTCGGCTTCACGTAAAAGGGCCATATGGCGAGAAATTTTTGGCTGAGACTCTGCGGTTGCCGCACAGATGTCACAGACGCACATTTCACCGGACTCCCTGAGAAGCATCACGATAGTTGAACGGGTCTCGTCGGCGAGCAGTTTAAAAAGCTGAACAGGCTGTAGCATGCTTAACCTCGTAAAAAAATAACAATACATATGGTATTTCATATGTGATAACTTTTAAAGCATAGCTTATGAAATGGAGATTTTTTATGACCGACTTACCAGCAATCGAACCGGCTTATTTTGATGATGCGCTTGCCAGCAAACTTACGGGCAACAACGAAACCATGCCGCGAATTCTCATCCTGTACGGTTCAGTACGAGAGCGGTCCTACAGTCGTTTTGCAGCGGAAGAGGCCGGGCGGTTGCTGGCAAAGATGGGGGCTGAGGTGAAAATATTTAACCCATCCGGTCTGCCGTTACCCGATGATGCGCCCGAAAGTCACCCCAAAGTGCTTGAACTCCGCGAGCTGGTCAGGTGGTGTGACGGAATGGTCTGGAGTTCTCCGGAAAGACATGGCGCCATGAGCTCGGTGATGAAGGCCCAGATTGACTGGATACCCCTGAGTGAAGGTGCTGTTCGTCCTTCCCAGGGTAAAACGCTGGCCGTCATGCAGGTTTGTGGTGGTTCACAGTCGTTTAACACGGTCAATCAGATGCGGATACTTGGCCGCTGGATGCGGATGTTCACCATCCCCAATCAGTCGTCAGTGCCAAAGGCATGGCAGGAATTTGATGATGAAGGGCGCATGAAACCCTCACCCTGGTATGACAGGATTGTCGACGTTACCGAAGAGTTGTTCAAAATGACGTTACTCCTGAAAGGGCACACAGCCTACCTGTCCGACCGCTACAGCGAAAGGAAAGAGAGTCATCAGGAGCTCGCGGCACGGGTCAATCAGGCCAAAATCTGACAGCCAGGCATGCCCGGATGGATTACCGGGCTTTAAATCGGTTTCTTTCCAAATATCTCTTCAGAGCGTGACTGAAGTTTCACCAGGGCATTGAACATATCGTCCTGATCAAGGGAGCGCTGAGATTTCTTCGTTGTGGGGGCTTTACGCCTGCGTGAAGGACCGTCGCCGGATGGAACGGACTGCGACCGGTTATTATCCCGCTCGGCCTGGACCAGCTGCGCCATTTCCAGGGCCCGCCCCAGACGTTTGTTGTCCACAATGGCCCCCTGATCGATTTCAGAAAGCTTGTCATAGGTGGAGTAGGGAAGTGACACGCCATTAAGCCGGAGCTCTTTATGTCCATCCGGGTAATGCCAGACATCGATGTATTTACCAATCGCCCGACGACTGAATTCGCTGTCTTCAATCAGATAAAGGACTTTGTCGTACTGCACTGTGAGTGATTTCGACACTTTACGAGCTTCACGCCAGTTAAATACCATATCAAGATCATCATCGACATCCAGTTCCCGATGAACATCAAACGCCTGGCGAGGCGCTTTTGCGAAACGACGGTTGTAATCGTTCATGAACTCTTCGGCAAATGCGTTCGCAGCTTCCATGGAACTGATACCCTGGAGCCTGAGCTCCTTGACCAGGCGGTCCTGAAGCGTTAGGTGCGCCCGTTCAACGCGGCCTTTGGCAGCACTGGTTTCTGCACAAATGGTCTGAATGTTCAGTTCATGCATCGCACGGCCAAACTGGGTATCGCCGTCGCCGCCGGTTGCGTTTTTATTGTTGATCCTGAATACACTGGCTTTGTCGCTGTACAGTGCCAGCGGCTTGCCATGTTTTTCAATATAGCCCCGGGTCGCTTCAAAATAGGTGAAAGTAGACTCAGATTTCACGAAAAGAAGCTGCATTAAACGACTGGTTGCGTCATCAACGTAAACCAGCGCCGTACACTTAGGTCCCCGGTTTTCAAACCAGTGGTGGTCGCAGCCGTCGATTTGTATGAGTTCACCGGCACAGGCACGGCGGAAACGCGGCTGCTGAATTTTTGGCGCACGTTGCTTACGTGGGACCCAAAGACTGGCCTGAGTCATCAGTTTACGGACGGTTTCTTTAGAAAGATGAACACCGTGAACCTCAGACAGCTTTTCACAGGCCAGTGTCGGACCGAAATCGTTGTAGCGCTCGCGAATAATATTCAGCGCGTATGCGGCCAGTCCCAGAGGCAGCTGATTGTTGCTGGATTTACCACGACGGCGGCTGGTCATGCCAAGCGGACCATCTTCACGATAACGCGCAAGCAGACGGCGGCACTGACGGTCGGAGATACCAAGCTGCTGAGCTGCCATCTGTGTTGTCAGACGCCGGTCGATGACGTCCTGAATGATCTTGAGTCTGTTAACTTCATCCAAAGTGAAAAACTCCGCTGCGAGAGCCGTCATGGTAATCCTTACTTGATTATACACGCCGGACATCTTAACTTAGCCATTATCGGACATTACAACTTTGCTACTACACATGTTTGTCAAGGCTCAATTGAAATGTCCGTTATCCAGCTCAATTAAAATGACCACTTTGAT
>NZ_JBMKIF010000047.1:0-22135 GCF_049238025.1 Enterobacter cloacae complex sp. IR5458 | reverse complement strand
GGCTTATGAAGACATTACTAACATCGGGGTGTACTAATCAACGGGGAGCAGGTCAGAGTCAATAGCCGATTTAGGTCACAGCACTCAATCTGTAATGTTTCCAGCACTACATTAGTCAGCCTTGTAACAAGCAGCAGGTAACACCTGTCGCAACTTACTGCGGTGGTATAGCTGATGCCTTCCATTCAACATGCAATCAATGTTCAGCAATCTGCAGCAAGATGTTGTTTGATATAGCTGTCCATATATCGGTTACGCTGACTTTAAATATATCTTTAATTTTTATTTATTTGGTTTGATTGGCTGGGTTTTTAATTAATGTTTGAATTTATATTCCAATCTTGATCTGTTTGTAAGATTTAAATACTAGTAAATGCTGCGTGGGTAGCAACCTGAATCTTACCATTTTTACTTTAATGGCAGGTCTCATTTGATCATTTTGCATGATCAACTTAGGCGGTTTTATCGGAGCATCTTACAAAGACTACACCATCAATCGTTTCCTCCCCTCTAGTTCGCAACTGAAGTGAATTGTCAAGACAATTTCTAGAGCGATCTTTTGCCTGCACTTTGTGGCCCTATACAGCCAGTATCTTGCGAAAGGGCGGCACATCAGGAGAACAGTGTGGAAAGAAGTGAAAACAATGACATGCAACTTGTAGATATGAAGTGGATCGCAGCAACGCTGAAAGTCACTGATAAATGGATTTATAAGCAAATTCAGGACGGAGAATTTATGAAGCCAATAAAACTTGGCAGAAGTTCTCGTTGGAGGCTAAGTGACATACACGAATGGTTGGAAAACCGCGTGAAGTGAACATGGACGGTATGTAATGGCAATATGTTGCAGAAAAGGGTGCAAAGAGAATATAGCATCTATTAGCTATGAATATGGTGTCAGGCTTTGTTATATCCACTTTAATAGACGGAAGGAATTGAGCCGAAAAAGGAATGTAAAGAAAGACATTCGCTGTAAAGTTTGTGGTGCTAATTTCTCTGAAACGAGAAATAATAAATTTTGCTCAAATAAATGCAAAGGGATTGGTATGAGAACCCTTAAGGATTCTGATAAAACTGAAATCCATAATCACTCGTACTGGCTTAACACAGAGGGGTTTATTAAAAACAATCCATTGCAATTGAATTCAATTAACGGTCTTGAGGATATCGCCAACATCATTTCACTATACCGAATTAAATCCCGATTACAGATTCCATGTAGCCATTTTTTGAAAAAGAAAATACGAGGCAACTGCAAAAAAAATGAACACAAACTAACTCCATTTATTAAGCTGGATTTAAGTCATAAGTATCCAAATTCAAAAGGAGGGATGAATGTACCAGAGAACATTATGATTGCACCTTCATTTATAAACAAAATGAATAAAGATAAAATCCCTGAAAATGATGCTTTTGAGATGTTTAATGGTCATTCTCTAAGTAAGAAAAGGAAGGATATGCCGCATAGTCTCATCAATTCTATCGTTAGAAATTATTCAGACGATGAAGTTAATGCATTGTTTTGTAAAATTGGCAAGCTGCCAAGAATAAAAAATGGACAAAGCAGATATTTAAATGCTGACGCAGTTTTCAACCAGGTTTTTATTTTTGATCTATTGAATGCGGAACTGATTCGCTTAAAAGAAAGAACCATCCTTTATTGTCTGAAATACATATGTAAGCTTTTTCGAAACAAAATAATTAAGTTTAAAGGTAAGCGTGTCACTTTTATTACCTGCTACTTTGATATGATTGCACTTGCTTTCTTTCATGCTTATTTGCGAGGCGATCCTGAACGCTTTTTATCCAGAATTAAGAGGTTCGTGTGGGTAATGGAAAATGGGAAGAAAACAATGTTAAGGGTACGTGCGCTTTTTTCTTCACTATCTCTGTTTAGGCGGTATTGTAAAAAACACCTGTCAATATCTGTTAGCGATCCTGCGTCTGCTAAAGAGAGTATATTAGACATTTATGCGAAGTTTTTTGCGGTTAAACCCTCCTACATTTCCGATGAGGGCTATCCGAGGTGGATTCGCAAATGCTAGTGAGGTGTGAATTCATTATTATCAAGTTCATCGCTAAGTATATCCATGAAATAATCGATCGCGTTCTTGATATTACGCAACTCAGTGCCTGAGGAATTAAGTGAGTTGTTTATTTCAGTGTTTTTTAAGATTACGCCTTTAGCTGCGCTCAATATTAAAGCATCGATGATAACGAATGTGTCAAGTGTGAGCAATTTCCTTTTTATTGTTTCAAAACTCAGCCAATTATCTATATCATTTTGCACTTGTTTTGGATATGACTGCCTTTCGAGTTTGATGATGCCTGCAATTTGGCTGGAGAGAATATAATCAGAGTAACGAAGATCAATTGTAATCCATAAATTAGATAAAGAGGCCATTTCAGTTGAGTAAGGATAATTATCTGGAATGATTTGGCTGGTCAGATGATTGATTTTATTAAAAACAGAGCTTAACTCAGGATTGGCGCTTCGGGCATTAGGGTAATCATTAGGAGTGAAGGGGAAGCATGCATGGCATGCTTCAAGAAAACGCATGTGCTCCTTTATACTGGGATGTGCATTTCTGGATTCATTAAAAATCCTTTCAAAGGTAAGTTTTTGCACAGCCTGTCTGGGGTTTTGTTTCCAGATAATTAAATCCACATTGTCTTGCTTTAAAATATCAAGGTTTTCGATGCGTGTTGACAACGTTTTTAACTTTTCCTTATTTGAATCGTTTTGCATGAATTTGTTTCGCAGAGTTCTCTTTTGGCTGTCAGAAAGCTTTTTATTATCAAAATCCATGCTGTTTATTTCCATGCGTTTGATTGCTCTTTCACAGTTAAAGAATAACTCTCTGCAGTAGAATGCATTCATTAACTCTTCTTTTTTATAGGTTGATATACGCCTGGAGTATAGTGCTTTGTTCTTTTTAATGAATTCCAGAACTTCTTTTTTTGCTTTTTCTTGATTGTGACTTTTCATTTTTTTATTCACGATTTAAATTTTCTTTAAATATATATCACCAGATTGACAGAGGCAAGCGATGCTTTCTTAATCAATTGATAAGGTGACATAATGAAATGCAATAAAGAATTAAATCAGCTGTATTCGCCACTTAGTCTGCTGCCCAGCAATGTTGCAGAGGAAGTCACTAAACGTCTGCACGACATTATTCATTACCAGCCCATCATCGGCATAATGGGAAAGACTGGTGCTGGGAAGTCGAGTTTGTGTAACGCACTGTTTCGCAGCACGGTCTCGGCCGTCAGTCATACCACTGCGTGTACCCGTGAGCCACAGCGTTTTACGCTGCAGGCAGGTGAACGCCAGGTGACGCTGATTGATCTGCCCGGGGTGGGCGAAAGCCCGGAGCGGGATGAAGAGTATCAGGCACTGTATCAACGTATCTGGCCGGAGCTGGACCTGGTGCTCTGGCTGATTAAAGCCGATGACCGGGCACTGACCCCCGACTGTGATTTTTATTTTCGGATGCTGTCACCAGGCAGTGCTGGGAGGGATAAGGTGCTTTTTGTCCTGACCCAAGCCGATAAAATCGAGCCTTCCCGTGAATGGAGCGGCTTTCTTAATCAACCTTCAGAGCAACAGTTAAAACACCTGAAGGAAAAGCAGCGCGCGGTGTGCTCGTTATTCAACCACCCGGCACTCCCGGTGATCACCGTATCAGCAGCCACTGGCTGGCATCTGCCTGAGCTGGTGGAGGTGCTGTTTCGCTCACTGCCTGCCCGCGCCAGCAGTGCCGTCAGTTCGGTCATCAGACCACAATACCGCACGCAAAAAATTGAGGCGCAGGCGCAACAGGATTTTGGCGATACGGTCAGCGACGTGATGACACACACCCTGTCGGAGCTGTCCCTTCCCTCCGCAGTGAATGCGGTGGTCAGTACCGTGATTAGTGCGGTGGTCTCTGTTGCCCGCAGTGTCTGGCGGTTTTTCTTCTGACGGCTGAAATGCCGTTATCCCGTGAGCAAATGCACCACTATGTGTGCACCTTGCATTCGCTCTCCGTTTGCCGGACACACCCTGTCCATTTTAGGTGTGGTGTATCCGGTTAAAAAACAGACTGAATACAGTCAGTGCCGCAGCCCGTACGGTACTGACGGGTGATAAAAATATTTTTCGCCCTGTCCATACCCTGACCCTCCCCCTGTTTACAGTAATCACATCTTTTTCAATACGTTCATCACGATGGAGAACATGCCATGTCACAGACTGAGCACCGCTATGACCGACTGGCGGTCAGACTGTCTCTCATTATCAGTCGTCTGCTGGCAGGCGAAACACTGAGCGTGAAGACACTGGCAGTCGAGTTTGGTGTCTCGGTACGCACCCTGCGCCGCGATTTTCGTGAGCGGCTGATATATCTGAACCTTGAGTACCGTCATGGGCACTGCCGATTGTTGTCAGATCCCGGTATGGCACAGCGTGCCCCGGGAACCCTGTGCTTTATGCGCAATGTTGGGCTTCAGCAGGTGTTTCCAGAAACGGACCTTCGCTTGGTAAACACGCTAACGGACAGTGAGGATATCTCATCCTGTCTGGTCTGGCAGGAGGACGCCGAAAGCGCCCCCGTCCGCCCCGGTCTCTTTTCCCGACTGGTCGATACCATCATTCAGCAGCAGTGCATCCGGGAACTGGCTGACGGTGTGCGGGCTGAACACCTGGCACCGTACCGGCTTATTTTCCTTGAGGGAGCGTTGTATCTGGTCGGTGAGCAGCACGGAAGGAGCGTTGTTCTGCCGCTGTCCGGGATCACCGCCATCACCGTCCTGAGTGAGGGCTTCGAGCGTCGTGATACGGTATGTCAACTCACCCGTCAGGTGGCCTTCATCCGGGCGCTGCCTCATTTCCCGGTCATGCACGACGTGATGGCTGCATCCCATTCTGCGCCACCTTTAACAGAGGAGAAGAGCCCTGCTGCAACTAACACGACGGGGTGACCATCAGGCCATCCCTTTCATTGTTGTCTATTACCTACTTAATAAGGAAACACCGTATGCATCCGCGTTATCGTCGCATGATTGCCAGCGCCCTGGCCCTCAGCAGTGTCAGTCTTTTTATCCCCACCGTAGCCCAGGCTGGATACAGTGATTACGAGGCATTCCGTCTGGTCAGAACGGAGAACAGCGCCGCGGGCGGGGCACAGAAAATCTGCACGTATCAGAGTATGGTCACCCGAAAATATGTCCAGTTGGACATGCCCTATACCTGCCAAGGCATGATGTTTCGCAACCGGAACGACGGGCTGTTTTACGACAGAACAAACTAACTCACTGAGTTTATGGAAATTGCCATGTTTAAGGAGGGCTGCTATGCCTTTGAGCCTTTGTCTCAGCCTGTCAACCCTAGTGGGGCTGATTATCACGGTTGTTGATACCCGTATTGTCGGGTTCGGGTATTCAGCATGGGCCGCCGTGCTGCAGTGTGTCCTGCCGGGCCTGGGCGTCTGGCTGGGTAATCTCATCCGAAAATGGATCATGCCGGATGCGGTTTACGGAAGTACCGGTGCCGTCATTCAGGCCCGTCTGCTCTGGGCGGTATTGCCCCAGTTTATTGGCTGGTTCATCGGATTTATAGTCGCCATGAGCATACTGGGTATCCGGGCCTGAGCCTCCCGCGACAAACTCAACGACGGGTATTCCCCCTTCCGCACACTTTGCTGTTTAACCCCCTACCACGGCCTGCTCAGTTGAGCAGGCCGTTTTCGTTTGTTTTTTTCTCACAGGAGTCTCGCCATGACCCGATTAGCCAGCCGCTTTGGTGCGGTAAATCTTATTCGCCGTGACCGTCCGTTAACCCGTGAGGAGTTAATGCATTATGTACCAAGTGTGTTCAGCGAAGACAAGCATGAGTCCCGAAGTGATCGTTATACCTGTATTCCGACCATTACCCTTCTCGATAACCTTCAGCGCGAAGGCTTCCAGCCATTTTTTGCCTGCCAGACCCGGGTTCGGGACCAGAGCAAGCGAGAGCACACCAAACACATGCTGCGCCTGCGTCGCGAAGGCCAGATCACTGGCAAACAGGTCCCTGAAATCATCCTGCTTAACAGTCATGACGGCTCCAGCTCATACCAGATGCTGCCGGGGCTGTTTCGTGCAGTCTGCCAGAACGGGCTGATTTGCGGTGAGAGTTTTGGTGAGGTACGTGTGCCACATAAAGGCAATGTGGTGGAGAAAGTCATTGAAGGGGCTTACGAAGTACTGGGGATATTCGACCGTGTGGAGGAGAAGCGCGATGCCATGCAATCGCTTTTGTTACCGCCACCAGCACAGCAGGCACTGGCCAAAGCGGCGCTCACGTACCGCTTTCGCGAAGACCACCAGCCGGTGACGGAATCACAGATACTTTCCCCACGCCGCTGGCAGGATGAGAGTAACGACCTGTGGACCACCTACCAGCGCATTCAGGAGAATCTGATTAAGGGCGGTCTGCCGGGCAGAACGACCAAAGGCAAGCGAGCTCATACCCGTGCGGTAAAGGGGATTGACGGGGACGTGAAGCTCAACCGGGCGCTCTGGGTCATGGCGGAGAATATGCTGCACCTAGCGTCCTGACACGCTGACTATCCGGAGTCACCATGACTGAATCGTTAACCCTGCCTCCCGGTTCGTTCTCACGTCAGCAGGCCGAAACCCTTATCCGTCTGTACCGTAATATCACCATTGAAGACGACCAGGGCAGTCACTTCCGCCTGGTGGTTCGCGACACCGAAGGCCGGACGGTCTGGCGGGCATGGAACTTTGAACCGGATGCCGGTGAAGGTCTTAACGGCTACATCCGGCAGTATGGCATCCACAAAGACACCGTTACCCGCTGACCCCGAAGCATTTACCCGCGACATCTCACCTTCCCGAACACGCTTTGTTAACCCCATACGCCAGCCCTCGCCGCTGGCGTTTTTTATTGACGGAGACATATCCATGACAACGCAGACGCAGTACGACCTCGCACCCGCTAACCAACCCGAATTTGAACTGACCGTCACGCCAGTCCCCGATGAACAGCGTATCGATTTCTGGCCGCAACACTTCGGCAGCATACCGCAGTGGCTAACCTTGGAGCCGCATATCTTCGCCTGGATGGACCGCTTCTGTACGACCTACGGCGGTGGTATCTGGTCGTTCCACACCCTGAGCAACAGCGGGGCATTTATGGCCCCCGAGTATGACAGTGACGATAAATGGCATCTGTTTAACTGTCTGAATGGCAACGATGCAGATATGAGTGCAGAAGCCGCCGGTATCGCGGTCTGCCTGATTGAATACAGCCACCATGCCTGTCGCACCGAATGCGATGCAATGACCGCACACTTCTACCGCCTGCGGGACTACGCCCTGCAGCATCCTGAAGCCCACGCCATTCTGCGTATCATCGACTGACCGGAGGAACAACGAATGAAACAGCTTTCCTTTTTACCCGGCGAGATGACGCCACACGACCGGCGTCTCATCCAGCGGGCGCTCAGGGCGCTGGACCGGCACCTGCATGAGCCCGGCGTGGCCTTCACCTCCACCCATGCTGTCCGTGAATGGCTGCGACTGCATATGGCCGCACTTGAGCGGGAAGCGTTCCGGGTGCTGTATCTGGACAACCAGAATCAGTTGATTGCCCATGAAACGCTCTTCACCGGCACGATTAACCGCACTGAAGTCCATCCCCGGGAAGTGGTCAAACGTGCTCTGCATTTCAACGCGGCGGCGGTGATACTGGCGCATAACCATCCTTCCGGTGAGACAACACCCAGCCAGGCTGACAAAGCCCTCACGCAGCGACTGGTGCAGGTGCTTCAGCTGGTGGATATCCGCGTCCCTGACCACCTGATTGTTGGCGGCAGGCAAATCTATTCGTTCGCAGAACACGGTCTGTTGTGAGGTATGACATGAAAATTATCAGTAAACGCCGGGCAATGACGATATACCGCCAGCATCCTGAGTCCCGGATCTTTCGCTACAGCAGCGGAAAATATCAGTGGCACGGCAGCGTCTGTCATTACACCGGCAGGGACGTTCCGGATATCACCGGAGTCCTCGCGGTATACGCCGAACGCCGCCAGGACCGCAACGGGCCTTATGCCTGCCTGATGAGTATTACCCTGAACTTACAATAAAAGGAGAGCCCCCATGACCCACATCATCTGGGGCCTGCAGCGGGCTATCACGCCGCGCCTGGGAGCCCGTCTGGTACAGGAGGGCAACCGGCTGCACTACCTGGCTGACCGGGCCAGCATCACCGGTATGTTCAGTGACGCCGAATGCCGGAAGCTGGATGACACATTCCCACACTTTATCCGCCAGATGGAATCGATGCTGACCACCGGTGAACTCAGCCCCCAACATGCCCACTGCGTCACCCTGTACCACAACGGTTTTACCTGTGAAGCCGACACCCTTGGCAGTTGCGGCTACGTATACATCGCCATTTATCCCACTCAGCGTTAATTACCTTCACGAGAGCAAACATGAAAACTTTACCTGCAACAACTCAGCGGGCAGCGAAGCCCTGCCTGTCACCCGTGGCTGTCTGGCAAATGTTACTGGCGCGTTTGCTGGAACAGCACTACGGTCTGACAATAAACGACACCCCATTCAGCGATGAAGTTGTTATACAGCAACATATCGATGCCGGTATCACCCTGTCAGATGCCGTGAATTTTCTGGTGGAAAAATACGAACTGGTCCGTATCGACAGGAAGGGATTTCGCTGGCAGGAACAATCCCCTTACCTTCGGGCTGTCGATATTCTGAGGGCAAGACAGGCAATAGGTCTTTTACGAGGATCTCATTGAGATATGGTAAGATGAAGTTTTCGAGTACGATATCTATTAAGCGGAATCGAACCAAAGACGGTTAGTTATTATTCAATGAATTCTGTCAAAATAACTTTTGGGGGCCTTATTGGGGGCCCCTTAACTTTATTAACAACAAATAAACCTTAACTATCAACAAATAAACCATACATATTCGAAGTCTGCAGGGGACACTTTGACCTTTCTCTCTTTTTTCAGCCAATTTCGCCCCATCAACTCATTGAGCAGAGGCGTCCTGTTTTATTTGAGCATAACGTGTTGCCAGTTGTTTTAAATGCAGCTCAAGTTGAGTCTTCTCCCCTTCAGGAAGTACATTTCCAGCAGGATACTGCGACAGTCGTCGGAGCTGTTCTTCAGCCGGTATCGATTGATTAAATGACTGCATAGCGGAAAAAACCACTGACTTCAGCTCACTGACGGTCATGTATTTCCCCTTCTGCTCATCCAGACCGTTCAGGCGGTGACTCAACTTCTCCAGCGTTGCCATCCCCTGATGCCAGCCGTTCAGTTGTTCTGTTGGTAACGCCGCGGCATTCCGTTGCTGCTGCCACTGCTGCACCAGAGGCTTAGCCTGCTCCGGCCACAACATCTCAGCCTGTTCCGTGAGTTTTCGGCTGTAAGTCATACTCCAGTCAGGAGGCAATTTATCCAGCTGGGCAAGTTGCTGCTGCGTTTGCGCGATCGCCGTTTTCGGTAACGAAGATTGCTGGCGCAACGTTTTAAGCTGTTCTGGTGACAGAGGTACAGGCAAAGGTGACAATGAGGCTGCAAGCTGAGCCTGTAGCGGGTCAGTACGGTGAAGATACTGCCAACTCCATAATGCAAGTGCGCTTATCACCAGCATGGTCCCCATCCCGGCGACGAAAGATTTCCACTTTTTCATCGGACCGGGTATTGCCGTCTGAACGTCAACATTCGCCGGGTACTCCGACTGTGCGACATACACCCATTTTACTGCTTCGCTCCGGGCGTTATCTTCTTCAACAGGACTACTGGCAGAGACGGTTGCTCCCTCGCTGTTTTCCAGCCGGACAGCACTGTTGTGCATCAGGGTACGCAACGTATCCAGCTGGCTATGATGCTTAAGCTCCAGGCGCTGCAGCACCTCTCCCAGCGCGGTGAGCCGTTGCTCAGCCTGGTACAGCTGGCTGAGGTCGCTGTAATTGAGCGGGAGCGAGCGCATCCGTTGCTGCAGATGCTGACTCAGACTGCTGAGGATTTCCATGCGGGCATGAACCGGCTGTGGCCACATCGCCCCCCACTGATGACTAATCAGCGCCTCCAGTATCGCCAGACCTTCATTGAGCCCGAATAATCCGGCCAGCTGCGTCCGAGCCAGCGTGTACCAGGCCAGCGTCTGAAGCTCCACGCCGTTCTGCTCAAACAGTGAAAGACAAAGTTTCTCGACATGCTGCCAGTTAACGTCTGGACGCGCCGGATGGGTGAGCTTACTCAGCTCATCACGCAGGGCGGTATAGTCCGGTAGCGTGCGCGGGTCGCCGCCGGTTTTGATTTTACGTGGGATAATGTCATTCATGGCCAGTCGTCCATTTGGCGTATCAGGAGTGAGTGAAGGTCGTCGTTTATGCGGCTTCGCGTGCTGCATATTCAGAGGGGGCTGCAGTACCCGCAGCTATGGCAGAAGCGCCAAAATCAGACCAAAAAATGTGCTCTCATCAAAACGCTGTCCAGAACGTGATAATGCACCCGCCGGAGTATAGGTCCAGTCGCTCACCGTACCTGAACGCATAAATAAACGCCCCAGTGACGATATGCTTCCTTTAGTGTGAAAGGCCGCTTCCACACATCCGGTCACGCCCTGACCGTACAAAAATACCGGCGTAAACGTTACAGACCGGTCGTCGTAATGCAGGACGATACCGGGAATGTCAAAAGCCCCGCCCTCCACCAGCAGGTCCGTGACCGATGCAGTGAACAGCTCCATATTCAGTCCGGTACCTGTCAGCCACGCGTCCATTTGCTCCTGAAGCTGTGCCATTCGCTGGCGGAACGCTGCAATATCGGCCTGAGTTTTACTGGTAAACGAAACCGGAACTGGCTGTCTGGCCTGTAGTTTTTTGAGGAACTGTGATTTTACTGACATGGTGTTTTCTGGCCTTACAGACGAGTTTTCGTATCGAGATATTGCTGTTGCTTAAGATGCCGCAGGAGAACCCGCCCTTCCGGCATAAACTCGGTGCCGTAGCGCACCAGGCCGATACCTTTGAGCTCAGCATCAATGGCATAACGCAGCTCGCCAGGTACGTTTTGCTCCAGCAGGACCACATCTATCCTTTTCAGGCGGGGTTCATATTTGAGCAGGACAGCCGACAGGGTGCCCATCAGTTCATGGGCGGTACCTGGCATACCCTGGAGGATTTTGGTCATATCCGGCAGGCCATAGTCGGGCAGATGCGCCAGCGTGCCGGCGCGGCAGTTGAGAACGCGCTGCATGTTATCCAGTACCGACAGAATGACCTGATTTTCCTCGCTGACCTGATGAAGATCTAAGCCGCCGGTGAAATTGCCGTAAAGCGTTTCATAAAGTGAAGGACTGGATGACTCACTCATCTTTCAGCACCTGCAGGGTCAATCGGTTGTTGCCCGCCTCAATAACCCGTGCTTTATCCGGATCAAGATCATCACGGCTCAGCACAACGCGCCAGGTATTGTTCGTCTGGTCCGGCGACATAAACATCCCTGCCACTGCCACGAACTGAGCGTCCTCCTCCATTGGCATATCCACCGTCGCAGCACCGCCCGGTTGCAGGCGGATATCTTTCTCTGCCACCAGATCTGCATTAATGGCCTCACTATCGGCTTTAAACAGAGACGGGTAGTCCGTGCTGTCGAAGGTCTTACGGTCTTTAAGTTGATAAATACGCACCACTGTCGACAGTGCTACACCACCGGCGTTGTTGTTCACGGCCTCGCGGGCACGGATATCGAGGTGGAGAATTTTTACCTGCTTATAAAAAATAGATTTGGTCACAGCAACGGTGCCGTCAGTCACTTTTTGAGTCAGCCCACAGCCCGTCAGCATCAGTGTGATACCGGCGGCCAGCGCAGCCAGAGGAAATTTACCAGCGGTAATCGCCATCTTCATCGGTCTCCCTGCGGTGTATATTTTCCTGTACCCGCTCATAGCGGCCAAGATTGATGGTTATTGTTTTGCAATGTGCGGCAGTGTTCGCCGCATTTAGCGGCCGCATTACGGCGGTGCGGCCCAACTGTACTGCGCCGACCTCAGGTTTAATGCTCATTGTCGCGTCCGGCAACAGGCTACGATCGACACACAACTGCAGGCGAACGTCGAGCCGTGACCCAAGATACACATGCAGCAATGCCATTAAATCCGTGTGAAGCTCGCCGCCTGGTAACCAGCCCTGTACTTCAGCCGGATTCGAGGTGTACAGACGCATCAGTACCTGACTGTTCACATCGGTGGCATAGCTGCCCATCACCGGGCGATTTGTCAGGGAGACGGGCTGGCTGACGCTCATGGTCAGTGGCTTCTTCAGCGGCACACGGCGTTTGTCATGGTGCCAGATTTTCGCCTGCGTGTTGGGTGCCAGCAGGCGCACCAGCGAGGCCATGCCTTCTGCGGTACGCCCCGGCAGTAACATGACCGGCAGCAGTGCCAGAAAGCGCGAAGCCGGGGTCGCGATACTGTCCGTGCAGCCGTTAATCCCGAGCCCGGCCAGTCCCAGCAGGTACTGCGAGGTTTTGTCCTTACCGCCTTCTTCGAAAGTCGCCGGGTATGAATATTTACGCCAGATACGGTAATACTGGGTAATCAGCCGATGGTTAAAGATATCGAGGAAATCCGCGGTGGCCTCATACCCTTCCCGTCGCTGGGTAATGTCATCGATATAGTGCGTCGGCAGTGGAGACTCCACGCCGTAGAGCCCCATAAAGGTGATACGTACAGTCGGCGGAAGATGCGGATACTCAGGCTGCTCAATCCCTTTGATTTCAGATGCCGGAAAACTCATGCCTGGATGGGGCCGGAAGCGCACCGGCTCATGCCGTACCTGCCATGTGCTGCCGGTGACCGGTTTATCCGGCTGGCTCTGCTCCAGCAACCGACAGAAACGGTAAAAATTCATGTATGGCAGCCGGTCACCCAGCAGCGCTATCAGCCGGGCAGGCGCGGACTGTGGTTCTCTTTCCACCGGATACATTTTCCTTCTGGCTGTACGATGAGGGTGAACTGGTTGAACTGGTTCATATCGGCATAAAGCGCAAAGAATCGGTTGAGCATTTCGCCGAACAGGTGAATATCGCCCTCACCAGTGAAGCCGTTGCTGTCGAGGGTCACTTCGATATCCAGCCCCCGCAGGAGGTAACCCTGCTCAAAACGTTGAAGGCGATGATGCGCCACCTGCTGAATCGCCTCCAGGCGTCGGGTGTTCAGTTCATCTTCCTGCCAGTTATACAGTGCAAGCGTCCCGCGCAGCACTTCAGCGGTGCTCATCATATTCAGGAATCCGGAGCCAAGGTGGCTCAGCACCCGCCAGTGGAAACGGTCTTCCGCTGGCGGGTAAACAGGCAGCGTTGGTTTGCAGAGGTTGCGTACTGAAAGTTGTGTACTGACCACCTGCTCACAACGGTCAAGCAGCGTGCTTTGTAGCGCACGGCGCGGCAGCTGGCCGTTGGTGCCGGTGATTTGCAGCGAGACAGCTTCACGCTCAAACAAGCGGTCATCTTCCCACTGGTGGCCACCGAGGATAAGCCAGGTGTCATACAGCCCGGTGACGCTGCGTTTCACACGGGTGTGGAAGTAACGGGGTGGTGCATGACGGCGCATCATCCCGCCCTTGTGCCTGAAGCTGCTGAACGGCACATACTCTGCATCACTGGTCCGGTTTGAGCCTGTCACCGAATCCACCGAATAAATCTCGGTGTGTCCGTCCTGCAGACGTTTGGGGCGCAGCAGGTACTCACTTTCAAGCCCGGTAATGGTGAGCGGGTCAGCTTCCAGTGTGAACAGGTTAATCACCGGCACACAGTGCAGACGAACCGCGTCATCGGTGACCGGCAGCTCTGATGGCCACGGTGTGCTGAACACGACTTCGATGTCGAAATACTCCGCTCCGGCAGGCGGTGTAATGCCATCCAGGCCGTTGAGGTGAACAAACATAAACTTGTCACGGAAGGTGAAATACTCCAGCAGCAGCTGGTAACCACTGAAGGCGGTATCGCCCTTCGGCCACAGGCTGTCTTCTTCCGCAAAACCACCCGGCGAGAAATACCCGTCGAGGCGAATACGGTCGGTCTGCCCGGGCAGACGCATATACAGGGCAGCCTGACGCCTGGTCAGCATCAGGTGCAGCTGGCTGCTGACGGGTGCATCCGCCCCGAGATAGAGGCTCAGGTGGCTAAGGTCAGCTCCGGACCAGTCTGCCTGGCTGCTGCAGGCAAAACGCATCCGCAACAGCGAACGACCGTCGGGCTCAGTGGTCATGGTAATGCCCGAAACGCTCAGGGGATTGAGCATCACATCTTGGGTGGTGCGGTAGCGACAGACGGTGTTCTTCGGCCCTACCGGACGGGAATATATCTCAAGACCCGCGGGCACCACTTCCGCCATTTTCATGGAATGCAGGGCCGGGGTCAGTGCCACCACCGAGAGGGACGGAATGGTGCGCAGGTAGTGTGGCCAGAGCATGCTGACCAGCCCTTCCGTCAGTTCCGGCAGGTCGTCGTCAATTTTTTCGCGCAGCCTCCCCATTGAGAAGGCAAACCCTTCAAGCAGACGTTCAACATACGGATCGGGTGTACCAGCCTTATCCAGGTCGAGCATTGCTGCCCGATCGGGGTGGGTTTGCGCGAACTCTTTCGCGGCTTCACGCAGGTAGCGCATTTCTGCGTCGTAATAACGCAGGGTTAAATCTTCCATTTATTCATATTCCTGTGGATCTAACCGCAAAGTACGGCGGCGCGAGCAGGGTCAACGGTTATCAGTCCGGCCAGCAGCTGGTCCATCACCGGCGTAAGGCGTGCTTTGTCAGCCTCGCTGCGACCGGCTTTCAGGCGCAGGAGTTTCAGATGGCGGGCCTGTACCTCAAACAGCAGCTCTGGCTCCCACTCACTGAGGGTCACTTCTCTTGCACGCTCACCCAGCTCTGCAAACAGATGCACCGCCAGGTCATTTTTTCCGTACTGCTCAGCAATGCGACCCATCAGCAGGCGCAACAGCCACTTCTGACGATCGGTGGTCATGCCCGGCCGGGTCTGCAACCAGCCCAGCGCGGCATCCAGGCCTTCACTGTCGGCCAGTGCCACGGCTTCCGGCTCCAGCGCCAGAATGTCATCGTTACCGGCGGTGACCGGGACTGATGGCGTGTCGTTGCCCCACCCGCCCGTGGTATCAAGCACGCTCTGCTGGATCCAGTTCAGCGTCACTTCGTCCGCAAACGGCGTACCGTCACTGAACGCCAGCGTCTCCAGCCCGGACAGGCGGGTCAGCAGTCCTTTCAGGTCGGCAGCAATGATGCCAGCCAGAGTGTCCTGACCTGATTTCGTCAGCGCCTGGTGAATGTACCACTGCAAATCCAGCCACAGGTGATTGGCACCGCGGGAAAAGGTGCTGTCCGCCGTTTCCAGCATCTCAGCCCAGTTTTGCTGCAGATACAAACGCTTGAGCAACGCACGCTGGTCTGCTCTTGTCGGTTCGATACGGGTACGCCCCTGTGCATCCGGTGCCGGAATGGCCCGCAGGGTGTCATGACGCAGGCTTTTCATCAGATGGTGAGCTGACAGCCAGCCATCCGGCTGTTCACGCAGGTATTCGGTGAGGGTGCGGGCCTGGGCCAGCAAATCCTGACCGGAGGTGATCCGCCCGATTGACGGGGCATCGCTGTGACCGATCGGGTTTTGCGGTTCGCTGCAGACATTCTGTGGCACCACCGCATCCACGCCCCCGCCTTTCTGCAACCGGCTTTCTAGCGCGCCATACAGCGCATTGAGCTCCGGGCGGGTTTCTTCCGCTTCTTTCTCCGTAAGATGTGCTAACAACAGCAGTGCACCGGTGGTACGTTCCGCATTTTCCCTGACGACTTCCGGGTAGAGAGAGAGGCTGTCAGTCATACGCGAACCGCCCAGCCATTCCAGCGCGGCCTTACGGCTGCGGTCACGCTGCGGGTGCAGCTGTGGTCCAAAGCGCTCCAGTAGTCCGGTCAGTAGTTCAAGGCCCTCAGCCAGCCCCTGCTCGCCTTCACGATGCAGCTTTGCCCAGCAGTAGTACGTCGCGATGCGAATGTCTTTGGCAGTGGTGGTCAGCAGCTTCTCCGCCAGACGACAGATGAGTTCGATATCCGCGCCGGAGAGTTTATTGACCTCTTCTCGCATCTGCTGGAAGTCATCGTCATAGCCTGGGTCTTCGCCAGCGGGCGAGGGTCCGGACAGTGGCTGCAGCCAGTTATCCCACTGCGCCACACGCTCACGGGTTGCTACAAGTAATGGTTCCTCTTCTGCCTGACAGGCACTCAGTAACGTGTTCAGCGTACTCATCAGTAGACCTCCTCTGCATCGCTGGCGACCTGACCTGATGCCGCAGCGCCGGTCGTGCTGAATATGGTTTCCGGGAGGCGGAAGTTACGCAGCTTCAGCAGCGCCAGCGGCCCCTCACCCGCTTCAGTACGCAGGGTATAATTGAGCATGCGACCGTCCGGGGCCTTCCAGCTCAGGCTGTAGCTGCTGCCCACGCCCGGATATGCTTTTACGCTGGCTTTATCGAGCATGCGAATCAGCCCCCAGCTACCCGGAATATCGGCGTACTGACGGGTCCCGGCCTGCGTGCTAATCCAGCTCAGGTTGGCCCCCGGGGCTTCAGTATCAGCAGGCCAGGTGAAGCGCTTCCACGCCGGCATCTGGTTCACATAAGTCAGCTTCTGGCTGTCGATAATCATGTCGGTCTGCATCACACCATCGGCTGTGCCCGGGCGCAGTTCAAAGTTCATGCCAGCATTGCCTTCGGTGAAGGCCACATCCGAAATGTGACTCAGGGTGTTAATGGCGTTGAGGAATGCCGGGTTAAAGGCGAGGCCCTGCGAGTTGATGCTGTCAGGTACCCAGTGGTTGCCCTCTCTGTGCAGCACACCTTTGAGGCGGGTCTGCAGGAACCGGGCGATACGCCCGGAATCCGCGTTGAGGTATTTGGCGAGCAGCGGAAGAGAAACATCGCTGCTGGAGTTGTTAAATGGATAACGGCCTCCAAAAGCACTGTTCCACTCAGCCACGACGGCCTGCTGCCACTGGGCATTGAGGCTGTCGGCCGCCGGGGTCAGCACCTGCTGCCAGGCCTGCTCCATGGGATTCACAAACACCGTCCGCCCAAATCCGCTCCACTCCTGCCCCAGACCGGCGGCGATCAGACTGCCGTAGTCACGGGTTTCAGTCAGATCCACGGCTTTTCCCTGGAATACCGTCTGGGCAATGGTCTGAGTCATCGCCTGCGGGTCGGCGGCGTTGGTCACCTGCTGAAGGCGCAAACGGACCTGCGTCACGCGGGTCAGGTACGACTGCAGGCTCAGTTCCTGCGCACCGGTGCGGCTCTTGTCCATCAGGGCCAGTACCGGACCAAAGGACGCATCCAGCGGCCCGTGAACACCGGCACTCTGGTCAAAGGCATCTTTGTTGTCACCGCCCAGCAGGTTCTTCGCGGATTTCACCAGGGAGTCAGAAATCGCCTCGCTGGTCTGTCCGGTGCGTCCCTGCACATTGAGGGTGTTCATCAGCGCCACAAGAGGGGACTGGCGCACATCGGCCATCAGCGTCAGCTGGTCAATGGAGTCCGACAACGTCGCGGCCTGGTTCCAGCGCAGACTGTTCAGAAACTCCAGCCAGGCACCACCAAAGTCGGCGAAGTAACGCTCCGTCAGGCGTTGCTTCAGCGCTTCCGGTGAGGTTTCATCCTGTTTATTCACCTGACGCTTACTGTCCGTGAGCACCCAGTCGAGTTCATCCCGGCGAGCTTTCACCACTTTTTCAATAGCGGGCTGCACCGCCTGCTCCCAGGCCTGGCGGGTAAACATGCCCGGCACAATTTCGGTGGTGCTGAACAGACGGGATGCATCGGTATCCCCGGTCATATCTTCGAGGCGCATATCGACATACAGGTGCGCCACCTGAGAGAGCATCTTCTGGTACAGCGTTGATTCACTGTTACGCACGCCCATCAGGCGAACCAGCAGGGAACGCGCCTGGCTGACCATGCCCTCATCAGTACGGAGTTTCCACTCCGGATGCGCAATCAGTTGCGCGCCCCAGAACGACAACAGAGAGGGAGCCATCCCCTGCCAGACCCCGTCTTTCACACCGTTACGCTTGGGCCAGTCGTTCAGCAAAGCAGAGCTGAACCAGGCGGCATCCATATGTTCCGGACGGGCCAGCATCAGGTAGAGCTTGAGCTGGTCATAAGTGGTTTTTGCCATCTGCTCACGCAGCGGGCTGTCCGGCGGCAGTGCATTAAAGGCATTAATCTGTTTTTGCAGATGGTTTGCAGATGCATCCCGCAACAGCGGCAGTGCGCTATCCTGATAACGCGGCCAGAGTGCCGCCAGCAGGGCGTTGTTCTGGCTCAGCCCGGCCTTCTCGTACCACGGCACGCCATGCTCTGAACGGTATTGCAAACGAGCCAGGGTTTTCTGCAGTTCAGACAGGGCATGCAGGCGCTGCTCCAGCGGCTGATTCTGTCGGGCGGCAAGTGCGGCCTGTACATTAGCACCGTCAATCTGGCTGCGGTTGGTGACATATGCGATGCCCATCCACACAGCCCAGCCCATCATCGCCAGGGCGACAACCGATGCAAACACTTTACGCCATGGAATGCCCGGTTTGCGCGGACGCAGTCCGACAGGCAGCATCCGAACAGATTCAGGCAGCACATCCCAGCGTTTATCCATGCCCCAGTGGTGCTGAACGCTGCGCTCAGTACCAGCTGAAGGCTGGCTGAACGCGATGCCCGCCAGCGGCAGCGGGCGGTACGGATTAAGCATCACCGACAGCGGTGCGGTCACACTCTGTGGCTCACGAATGAGCTGGTCGGCAAGCGTCAGTAAGAAGTTATGTTTCACCTCACTGCAGGTCTGCTGCAGACCCTGTGAAGTCAGATCTGGCGTCAGGGCGGAGAGTTGCTCTGCCAGCGCTTCGGTACGACAATCGGCAGGCAACAGACAGCCAGTCGCCTGAGTAATGCGACCTTCCGGTTTACCGGCGCGCGGGTGCAGGGACCAGACATACAGCGGAAGCTTCCAGCCCAGCGCATCCATGCGGCTGCTGATGGCATGAGACAGGGAATCCATGGTGCTTTCTGACGGTACCGGCGGCGGCTGCTCCAGCCCTGGTACTGAGAGTTGGTCAAAAGCCGAGGTCACCCACACCAGTCCGTCAGCCGGGCGATGGCGCAGTTTACGCAGCGCGGTCAGCCAGGCACTGTCGGCTGGGGTATTGAGGTCGCCGCCCCACAGCAACAGCGTGCCCCGGTCTTCCTGCCAGAGCTGGCCCGTCAGGCCTGGGGTCAGTTGCTCCACTTCAGCGGCGGGGCCAGTTATCAGCAGAATGCGCGTTTTACAGCCCCAGCGGCGACCGTAGAGGTTGCGCATGGCGAGGCGGATGGTATCAACGGTGACATTGCGAGGCGGAGTCAGGGCAACTCTTGATTCATCAGAAGGCAACGCATTGTTCTTCTGCTCCCGCCAGCGGTGATACTTTTCCCGCATGTACCGGAACATGAACGGCGTATAGAAAACAATTAGCAATACTATCCATACGGCAACAAATGCAAGCACTTGCTTCAGTCGGGTATCAAGGCCATACGAGGGCCCCAAATGCAGGATCAAGGCCACTATAATCGCTGAGATGCAGGCTATTATGCCGACAAGCCCCCCTCTGCTCCATGTACTACCCGGCATCATTATTTCCACTCCCTGAGGTAACAGTACTGACAAAACGATCAGCACCTGAGGTAAACAGCCCTAAAACAGGTTTGTTGCTGACGAACACTATGTCGGCCAGTAATGTGGCTAAAAGCCACGCACTCCCGCCCCCTGGAATTCCGTTATATTTTTCCAGTACATCAATTTCCTGGGGCACCCATGGTGTCAGATGCGATTGAGACGCGGTCATTAGATCAGCAAACCAGCCATTCCAGTGCCCGTAATCACAAAACACGTTTGACGTCTGACAGGCGATCGTTTGTGTTTCGAGGAACAAACCTATATCAGCCCTGAAATTAGTCATGTCCAGCGGCATCGGTCGCAATATGCGGGCAGAGTGTGAAAGCTGGTATTTTTCAGCAACATCATCGCTGGTAAGTACCATCGCTGCGAGTGCATCGGAATACTGTTCAGCACCCTGATGCTGCAATATCAGGATCAGATCGATATCGAAAACGGGATTTTTCAGGCGCTCTTCGATCCAGGCAAAAGAGAGAGTTTTACAAAACGAAACCGAACCTGTCAGCACACGACCAGGGTAAATTCTTCCCCATGATTCACGAAACCGTGTCTCAAAGTCCGGCGAAGTCAAGTCGCTCACAATGGTAACATTGAACGGCACTATCGCAGGCAACATAGCGATCGCGCTTTGTACACCGGCCAGACCCTGTTCGAGTAAGGAAGTGGACTTCGCTGATTGCGCATCAAAATGGCAGGTCAGTGAAAGAAATTGCGGCCCGTCTGCAGCATCTGATTTGGCAATGGCGTAAGAGGTCACTCCGGAAGGTAGCAGTATGCTGCTTCCAAGTACGGCCAGATAGCGTCCAGCCCAGGCTTCCCACTGTTGCTGTCCGTATTCAGCTTCCTTCTGCAAAAACTGATGTTCATTGACCGTTCTGCCCCACAACCATCCCCGCAAACAAAACAGGAAAAACCAGCCAAGAACCGGGCTGGATGCCAGCCACCAGATATTGAATACAGCCAGTGCCTTAACCATGCCTGATGCATGCAAGATAAACAGCAAAATACCCACAACCGCGGCAACACCACCTGCCAACAGCCATCCCGTTAAAGATGGCTCAGGAGGCAACTCCATTGTTGTTGCTTTCGTCCTTTCCCAGCCCATTGATTATCCTACCGTGCTGTTCTGAGCACTTGAAATTACAGTACAACCGCACTGGCATTTGCAGCCATCGACGACAACAGCGCGACCATTGAATGTCCGATGCGGTGATCCTTCTACAATTGGATTTGTGCCATGACCTTCAATCGGGCAACTCACCATGTCCCCGACTAATGCTGCTTTTTTTCCGTCAACTGTCATAGCGGAAGAGGCGGAAATCACTTTCCCACCATGAGACGTTTTGTCACCAAGTAAAACCAGACCTTTTGCCATATTTCATTCTCGATAAAAAAATCAATTAATTTTCATCTTGTCAACTTTATCAAAATCAGGGAAAAGCGTTTTTTCAGGGGCAATACTTCCATCCGGATAAATAATTTGGGGATATTTACCTTTTATTTTTTTTCTAACCCGACAAATTTTGTTATTTTCCCCTCATCTATTTCAGGAGAAAACCTCACCAAACTAATCTCTCCGACACGTAATGACAGGAAGTCTTTTTTACCAAATAAAGATAAGCTGTTCTCTCTCCCCCCATTTTTCTCTCTCTTATGTAAGGATAATATTTAGGGGATAAATCTATATTTCCAGTGACAAAGGTAAATTGTCCATTACGCGAGGCATCATTATCAAAAGCAAGCGTTACACCTACCGCAGTACCGGGTACAAGATCCTTACCAAGATGTGTTGCGTCTATATACTCGATACCTAAATTGACCGCACTCAACGTCCATTTACACGAGCCACCACCGGTCATAGCAACCTTTGCTTTCCAGATATCCCCGCTCTCTTGCTGCATGGGGATCCCAATAACGTTATAGCTGGGTTCTGTGATAACGGAGCCATCAAAGCCACTGATTCTTTTTTTCATGCATTCATACGAGATGTATCTGACCTCAAGCGGAAACGGTTTCGTATACTGAGACGGGTTTTTTACTTCAATATTGACCCATTTTGTATCGGCCGGTGGAGATAACGTTTTATTTACGGCCCGACTTATGCTGCAACCCGCCGAGGAAAACAACACCAGGGAAAGCAGAATAATTTTTGATTGATTATACATTTTCCATCACCTCTTCTCCGTATTGATCAAACCGTAAAGCATAATACTAGCGCATAAGCATGATAGTTAATTAACCCGACACACGTTAAATGCAATATCTTTCCATTATTATTTACCCACCTTCATCTTATCGACTTTATCGAAGTCAGGAAATACAGTCCCATCGGATATAACA
>NZ_JBMKIF010000046.1:0-22583 GCF_049238025.1 Enterobacter cloacae complex sp. IR5458 | reverse complement strand
CGAATGAAAGCCTGTCCTCAGCATAGTACCGGGAAGGAGGGAGTGACCATCTCATTAAACATCCTACGCTAAGCCTATTTATTAAACAGCATGACAGACAGCTCGGAGCTAAAAGCGGATGTTATTGTCTGCCTCTATGAAACGTGCCGTTGCGAATTTACCGCTGTTCAATACTCTTTTGACAGACTGCCAGCACCTCAACATACCACGTCAGCAGATTATTCAATCATGAGCAAAAAGGTGAGTTCTGTTAACATTTGCAAATCAAATAAGATACACTAACGCCCATATAGTCATGACCGGGTAACATTTTGTACGGGCGAAATCGTTTCTTCTTCATTGCAGCATGTATGGCATTGCTCTCAGTAGCCATGTTGCTCATTGCGCCTGTCATATCTAAATCTTTAGCTCACCATTCCGGTTGTGTGAATTCAGCGATTTCGACGACCATGCCTGAGCATCATGGTATGACTATGTCAGAAATGCACCACGACATGGCTATGCCGGGTCACTGCGAACAAAACTTCATCATGGTTCATCGCATGATGGCGGGACACGCTATGTCCCCAATGGAAGAAATTGCCTGTGGGTACTGTCAGCTACTGATTCATTTGCCATTTGTCCAGTTCATGCTGACGATAATGCTCTGGCTGATGTTACTCTGCGTTCGTCTGTCTCTTCCTCTGCAGGCCATTCTCTCACCGATTTTCCGCGACTGGGCACCTCTGCGTGCCCGCGCTCCTCCTGCTGTTTTTCTTTCTGCGAATTAATTACTCACAAAAATAGACGTAATTTGCTGCCTGTCTCAGGACAGGAAGCTTGCTTACGCCAGAAAAACAGTAAGGCAAATAATGAAAACTCAACGTTTTGTACGTCCCCCTCTTGCAGTTCTGATTATGATGACATTCCATACGAATGCCATTGCTGCCCAGGAGAGCCACGATCACGCAACGATGGAGGATGATTCCGTCATGGTTGTTACGGCTCCAGCCTCATCGCCGCTGGAGGTTGTAACGTCCCCAAAAAGACCTCGTCAGCCTGTCCCGGCAAGTGATGGATCTGATTACCTGAAAACCATTCCTGGCTTTTCACAGATACGGGCCGGTGGCACAAATGGCGATCCGGTTTTCCGCGGAATGTTCGGATCGCGTCTGCGTATCCTGACCAATAATGGCGAAATGCTGGGTGCCTGTCCGGCCCGAATGGATGCCCCCAGCTCTTATATCTCCCCGGAAAGTTTTGACCTTCTGACGTTGACCAAAGGGCCGCAAACGGTCCTGTGGGGACCGGGTAACTCTGCAGGGACAATTCGTTTCGATCGCGAGCAGCCGCGGTTTGATAAACCCGGCGTACAGGGAAATGCCAGCCTGCTTGCTGCCTCGAACAATCGCTGGGATGAGAATGCGGATATCAGCCTGGGTAGCGAAGAGGGATATTTACGCCTGATGGGTAACAAATCACGTTCCGATGACTATAAGGATGGTAATAGCGATCGCGTCCCCTCAAAATGGGACAAATGGAACGGCGATATGGCGCTCGGCTGGACGCCTGATAAAGATACCCTGATTGAATTGACGGCAGGGAAAGGAGACGGGGAATCGCGTTATGCAGGGCGCAGTATGGATGGCTCCCAGTTCAGGCGAGAAAGCCTGGGTGCCAGGTTCGAAAAATCAAATATCGGGGAGGTATTCCAGAAATTTGAAGCGAATGTCTATTACAACTACGCCGACCACATTATGGATAACTATTCACTTCGTTCACCCGACGGTGGTATGTCGGAAGGAATGACAGACAGCGGCATGGGTGACTCAATGGATGCCGGCATGTCAATGGACATGAATATGCCAATGGCGATGGAAGTCGACAGACGTACTGTGGGCGGTCGTGTGATGGGCACGTGGGAATGGGCGGATGTGGAGCTGAAAAGCGGCGCCGATACCCAGCTGAATACCCATCGTAATAAAATGGATAACAGCTGGGTCAAAGATGCCCGTTTCCATGATTATGGTCTCTTCAGTGAACTCACCTGGAATACCACTGATTCAAGCAAGGTAGTGGGGGGCGCTCGCCTTGACCGTGTCCTCGTGGATAATTTTTCCGGGAAAGGCTCCTCAGAGCGAACGGACACCCTTCCTGCCGGGTTTGTACGTTTCGAGCATACTCTCGCAGAAATGCCGCTCATGCTGTATGCCGGGCTTGGGTATACAGAACGTTTCCCGGACTACTGGGAACTGTTTTCCCCCACTTATGGGCCTGACGGCACCTCAGACGCGTTTGATAAAGTTAAAACCGAAAAAACGACCCAGCTTGATATTGGCGCACAGTATTCCGGCAAACGTACAAACGCCTGGGTTTCTGCTTATGTCGGTCGCGTAAATGATTTTATCCTTTTCCGCTACGATCCCAACGATGCATATATCAGCCAGGTCGATAACATCAACGCCACCATCATGGGAGGGGAAGCCGGTGTCAGCTATAAGCTGACCGACAGCTGGAAAACCGACGCCAGTCTGGCCTATTCCTGGGGCAGAAACACGGAAGATGGTAAACCCCTTCCGCAAATGCCTCCTCTTGAAGCCCGCCTGGGATTGTCCTGGGAAAGTGGCAACTGGAGCAGTACCGGGCTGTTACGTCTGGTCAGTAGCCAGCATCGGGTGGCGATTAATGAAGGTAACGTGGTGGGCAAAGATTTTGACAGCAGCGCCGGTTTTGCCGTGGTTTCCGCCAATGCAGCTTACCGCGTGAACAAGTACTTTAAAGTGAGCGCCGGTGTCGATAATCTTCTGGACAAGGATTACAGCGAGCATCTCAACCTGGCGGGTAACAGTAGCTTTGGCTACTCCGCCAATACCTCCGTTAACGAACCAGGAAGAACATTCTGGGGCAAAATTAATGTGACATTCTGACCGGTCCCGGTTCGAAAGGGCCGGGTTGTTTATTCAGAAAATATGAGGAAATCGTTATGTTGAAAATTCTCAAAACCCCGGAAGGGAAAAAGTTTCTTATTGCTGTGGCTTGTGTGTTTATCGTTGCGGTATGCGTGGTGTCAAAAGCCGCGTTCCAGGGCGTGGAAGACCAGTACAATCTGCCGATGGATACCTGGGACACATCCCTGTTTATCATCCAGGGCGCATGGGTGGCCATTTACAGCCTTATGTTCACCATTGTGGGGTCGCTGCCTTTTGGGTTTTACTTTCTCGGCCCTAAAAATGATTCAGAATAACTGAATGCGCGTTTGTTCTTCACAACCGGAACGTAGGCGCACTCAAAAATGTATCGTGTCATTTACACTGGCACGATACATGTCGACTTCGGCCTTTTACTTAACAGTAAAAGTATATTTTCCCTGTGTTTTATGACCATCTACTGAAAGAGCTGTCCAGTCGACTTCATATTGTCCTTTATCGAGCTTCGTGCTCACAGGCACTATTAACGTCGCTTTGTCTTTTGGATCAAGGGCTGGTTTACCGGAAGGAATAATATGGCCATCTGCATTTTTTAATTCCGGTTTGGAAAAAGAGGGCTCAAGAGGTTCTGTAAAGCTCAATGCCAGCTGTTTAGGGGACTCTGTAAGTTCAGCTTTATCGGCGGGGACAGCAGTCTTAAGATGAGCATGCGCCATCGCATGCTGGGATACAAAGAATGAGGACAACCCCATCACTAAGACCGGAAAAATTGCAGGTATTTTCATTTTTACTCCATCGGTTGTGTTTACATCTGATTCAGGTCGGTATCTCAATTATAAGCATTCAGTAATCCGGTAATACAGCATTGCGTTTCTGATTACCCGCTCTAACCCGGATTATTGTTTGCCGGGATGTATTAAATTCCCGGGCAACTGCGCTGATGGTGGTTCCGGCGTTTAAACGATCAATCACTGCCCGTTGCTGTTCTTCATTGAAGGTTGAAGGGGGCCGCTTGGAAAACGGAACGTATCCTACGTTAAGCCTGTTTTTTGAGTAGGCATGACGGGCAGCTATGAGCGAATAACGGACATTCATGATATTTGCCAGTGTCTGCAAGTAATGGGCTAATCCCAGCCAATTACTTGCACGCAGTTGCTTTTGAACCCATGGTGATTCAGAGCTATCCGAGCTATTACAACTGATTTATTTCATTCATGGTAATACTTCTTCAGAAATGATGGTGTGTTCCTCAGACATTGAGATGATGCAGCGCAATCCTTCGATATGCTCGTCATAATCAGCGATGAATTTTTTTAATTCAGCTACATACCCAATCAGTTCAAGGCATTCCGGGTGAACACCTGCTTTAATTTCATGGTGGGAATAGCTTATTTTCATCCCGATAAGATACCCTGCACTTACGTTGTGGATGATAGCCTGAGGTACTCCCTCTGCCCTGGCCTGACGCAGCAGATAATGGCTCAATGGAGGAGCGGTAAGTTTTTTCATAAATCCCGATGCTTTTACCCTGGTGCCTGACGGGATATAGATTCGTAGAGTCGATAGCGTTTCCATCTTCACTTATTCACCTCTGCCGAACAGGTTTCGCTGCTTTTCGGTTTCCGGGACTTTAGATTGTTTGCCAACCAGTCAGGGACATCAGCAAGTTTAATATACTCTGGCACGAAGCCATGTTTCAGGCAGGCTACGCGCTGGGACCGATAAATGCCGGTATAACCCGATATCAGCCAGGCAACAGCACAGGCCAGTGCAGCATAAACGCCCATCTCAGAGCCAAATAACTCAATCGCCATCAGTGTTGAAGCCACAGGGGTATTCGCAGCTCCGGCAAAGACGGTCACAAAGCCAATCCCGGCCAGAAAACTGACCGGTAAATGCAGCACTGGAGCCAGCGCGTTACCCAGTGTGGCCCCAATATAAAAGAGCGGTGTGACTTCTCCACCTTTAAAACCTGCGCCCAGAGAAGTGACCGTAAATACCAGTTTTCCCAGGAAATCCCATGGGGCCAGATGCTGATGAAAGGCGTCAACGATAACGGGAATACCCAGACCGATATAGCGATCAGCACCCAGGCAAAAAACCGACACAGCCACTACCAGTCCGCCAATGAACGGTCTCAGTGGCGCATAATGGATAGTCTTCTTCATGAAACTGCCGATGGCATGTGTTGCGCTGGCAAAAGCCCTGGCAGTCAGACCAAAGAGCCCGCCGGCGATGATTACAGCAATCAGTGCCCAGGCAGACATATGAGGAATAAACGAGACGGTGTAATGAGTATGATGTACTCCCCATGATAATCCAGTTTGATCGGCCACAATGGCAGCGAAAATACACGGTATTAATGCGTTGTAATTCATCCGCCCTACGGCCAGAACCTCAAGCCCAAAAATGGCACCCGCGAGAGGGGTGCCGAATACTGATGAGAAACCGGCACTGATACCGGCCATCAGGACAATGCGTCGGGTATCAGGCGTCAGGCCAAACATGCGAGTAAACTGATCGGCTATGGAGGCACCCATCTGTACTGCGGTCCCTTCGCGCCCAACAGAAGCACCAAAGAGATGCGAAACAACAGTGCCGATAAATACCAGCGGGGCCATGCGCATACGGATAATTTTTTGGGGATCATGAATTTCATCGAGCACCAGGTTATTCCCGCCTTCTACTGAACTTCCGTAGCGCAGATAAACCCATCCCACGGCAAATCCTGCAACGGGAAGCAGCCAGATAAGCCAATCGTGTCTGAGCCGGGTCGCCGTAGCCCAGTCAAGGGAAAACAGAAAGAACGCAGAAGCTGTGCCGGTCAGCACTGCGATCAGGAAAGCAAGGCCAAGCCATTGCGCAAGAGAACTGATTGAATTATTGAGCAGGAAATGATTTGAGCGCATTGAAGCATCCTCAGATGATTAATCATCCCGGACACACAACGCTGCATGGCTGATAAAACGATAAGCCTGCATCTTCCCGGTCCGGGAATAAATGCAGGCATCATTAGCCACATGGCGGTTCAAGGGGGAATGCCATCCCCTGTGGGGTTATCTTAGCACAGTAATCGATTCAGCAGAAGAATTCACACCCATTGTTGACCCCCATGTATTAATGTCCGTTTTTGGCACGAAGCGGACGATCTGCTGGGGACCGAAGATCTGCAATGAGCATTGCCCCCCGATAAAGCCACGGAACAGTGTTGCCCATTACTTATTTCAAGATGATGCCTTTTCAAGCGGGGTACTATATTCTGGTTGAACTGCCTTTGTAGGATATGACCATGATAACAGTAGAGAAATCAGACCCATTTTCTTCAGAATCTCATCGATTGATCGAGATGCTGTCTGCAGAACTTGCCGCTATTACTGGAGATAGTGGCAAAACTAACTTCACCGTTGAAGCTATGAACAATGACGCAGCAGTATGGGCATTAGCCAAAAACGCACATGGCGATGCGATAGGATGCGGTGCAATCCGCCCATTAACGCAAAACATAGCTGAGCTTAAAAGAATGTTTTCAGATCGAAGTGAGCCAGGAGTGGGTAGTGCATTACTTACTTTTCTGGAAACCTCTGCAAAGCAATTGGGATATCGAGAAATGAAACTAGAAACCCGACATATCAACCACCGGGCCGTCAGTTTTTATGAGAAAAATGGATATGTGCGTACTGATAATTATGGTCCATACATAGGAAGAGAAGACGCTGTCTGTTTCTCAAAAGCATTATACTGATTGCATTTATCGGAGCGAACTTCCTCTTCTGGCACAAAGCAGACGTAAAACGGGATCTAAATCACTCAACAAGTGATCTTTAAAGTCAAATAAGAAAAAGCTCGATACATAAGGGGTAGAACTTCGAACTCAGCAAAAACGGGATGTAATAACTATATTGTCGGACAACTCTTGGCAAAAGCAACAGGTGAGGTCATTTGCAATGCTGCATCTCGTAACTCTGCATAACATTTATCGAAAGCTGTTGGCATCGTTCTCTCTACCCGATGTGCTTTTATTTCCGTTAATTCCCCGTCCGGTTCTACTTCACGCCATGCAGCCACCAGCAACGACATGACTTCCTGGATTCCATCCATTGCTGAAGAGTCATGTCGGGGATGACTGCAAACAGCCTGATTGAATAGCATCATCATCCGACATGTTGAAATACTTTCAGCCTCCCACAACCTGCGAAGAAGCGTAGGCTGAGACGGTTTACCCGCTTCAATACGTATCTTTGAATATTCGCCAATTCTGCAATAGGCTTCAGCGTGAAAACGTAGCAACTGGGCATTACCTTGTTGTACGTTGTCGCAGGAGTGGCAATTCGCATACTGTAAAGTAAACCCCAGCGCAGCCAGCCGTGGGTAATGATCAGTCGCCTGCTGCAACACTCTACGAATAAGCATGACATTGTTACCATCAGAGTTCGTCTTTAACGCTTCATTTTCAGCGCAATTGTTCATCAGTTTCTCTTTCAATAATGGAAATAGGGGCGTGTGTAAAAGGGGACGTTGTGGCCGAATAAGTCGTTTTCTGCTTTTGACGCGGGTTAATGCGGTTAGGAACATTCCACGTTCGGGCATGCCATGAAATCGGCTGATGCAATAAAGGTTTCATCATGCAGAAAATGCGATACCTGCCCGTTCGGGGCAAGAACCAGCACTACCGGACTCTTGCAGTAGAAGCAGTACAGTTTCCAGAATGAGGGATAGCGAAAATCTTCTGCATTGACCAGATAGCCAAATTCATCGACCGCGTATTTAGTCGGTTGTTGTTTCATACAGATACCTCAAAATTTTGCCTGCATCCCCTGCCCAAACAAATCACCGCACCACTGGCCTTCTGGTAAAACTCTGTTGATGTCTTGCTGGAGACCTTCACAGGCCTGTTGAAACTTGCAGGTATCGGCAGAATTTGCCCGTTGGCAGTAGAGCAGTGAGGTTTTACTTAACTGCTCAAGGGCTCTCAGGCGCCAGCCACGCCGCTCGGCGTCACTGCAACATCCAGACAAGCTATCCTGGCAGACCCTTAGTCGGGTGATGTATAAACGGTATTCCGCCACTTTTACCGTGATCGTGTTCTCTGGCTGTTTCATTTTTGATTTTCCTTGTTTGACAGGTATGAGAAATACCCGGCAGGAGAGCTACCGGTTGTAAATGGAGTAGTGGAATTGTTGATTCAGTACAGGTCGGAACGTCAGGCTTCCTGGGGCAGGTTCAGTCACGACTGCGAGGACATTATTTGTCGCCGTAATAACGGGGTTTGTACAGGATGCCGAGCCAGTTGCGTCGCCGTAGGATCAGGGGCCTAGCTTACGTGGACGCCCTGCCGCTGAGCGTGGAGGAACATCATTGCAACCATAGAGGTAAAATCCGTCTTTCTGCTCTTCTTTTGCGAGATAGCCAAGGACCTGATGGATATTCTCAATACTGGATGGATCGTTATAGTAAACCGGGATATTGATATTGGCCTGGTAGTTTTCTTTGTATTCACAGCGGTAAAAGCCGCCTTCCTGTTCTGTTATCGTGTTCCAGATGGCTGATGCCTGTTTAGCCGTTGGCCAAGTGGTTTGTGTGATGTGGTCATCTAACCAGAATGCTACATGCGCATGCCAGCCATGGTCTGTTGTCCATTCAATTACCCAGAAATACCCGACAATTCCTTTTTGTTTCATCATTTCCTGCATCAGGATCCGTACTTCATGTTCCAGCTGTCGATGATCGGAATGCCGAAAACGGAAGGAATTACGCTTATAAAATAAATCAACACGTAAAGCCCGCAGGCAGGCGTACCTGTTTATCATTTCATTGATATGATTCCTGAGAAGTGATGTCAGGAACCAGCCTGAAGAATAGCCGGGAGTATATTTTCCTGAAGTATGCATAGTTAGACTCATTATTAGTTGTGGGTTGAATTAATTTTCCGATGGCAGAATGAATCAAGAGTTGATAATGACTATTAGAGAGTGAGTAGATGGTTTTTGATAAATAATGGATTAGGTGTTAATAGATTTACAGGATTGATTTATTGTGATTTACAGGAGTGAGCCATTGTTAATTTACAGGAGTGAATATTAATTAAATTAAAAAACCCAAATTAATCCTGCCTGCCATCCACGTTACATTCATCGAGTAGAACAGCCCAATCTTGCAAGTTTTAATCCTCAGAGAGTTTCATCCGTTCCAGCAGCCACGCCTCAACCTGACTTTTACGCCAACGTGAGCTACGGCCTAACTTAATGGGGGCTGGAAACGCATTTTCGGAAATCAACCGGTAGAACCACTTATCCGTCATGCCTGTAAAGTTTGTGATGAACGCCATGTCCACCAGCTGGTCGTCCAGCAATGTCGTGATGCTCGTTTTGTTGTCTGCTGCTGATTTATATGTAGTTGCCATGGTAGAAGCTCCCGTAATGAGTGGATTCGGGAGAAGATGCCTGCGGTCAACGAAGGGGAACGGGCATCGTTCTCATACCATAACGTTGGATGTAAACATTTACTTCAGTGAACCGAAAATGATTTCAGATGGTACGTATTTCAGCTATCAGGCGAGAATGTTGAAATGTATCTATTTCAATTAGCCTCTTTCACTGAGGGGGATATTAATTTTAGAAAAATAGCTTAAGGGAGAGGAACCAGCAACCATGCGGCATAAAACACGTGTTTTTTGCGAATAAATACAATGAGAAATTAAAAATAACAATTATTTTAAAATTTAAAATTAATTTTATTGTTATTTTTTCTTATGGCCTCTATTTCGCCAGTTATGGGTGAAACTTGCACGATATCCTCACTGAAATATGAGTTGTACATTTTTGAAAATATACGCCTGTCGCTTATTTTTATTTTAAATACAACTTCAAATTCAGTCTGTATATTTACCATGATATTGTAAAGGTCACTTTTCTCCTTTTGTTCATTTTCAATCCATTGTCTGGTTTTATTTATCAGATCATTACCAATCGCTCTTCCCGACATTAATTCGTGTGAACTTAGCAATCCATACGCCTCTAAATAAATACCAAAAGTAGATAGTTCTTTTTCTAGTGAAATAAAAACATCTTCAGCGTCTTCTTTAAAAATTCTAACATATTGAGATTGTGCTAAATGGAAAAAAGGTAAAGACTTTTCTATTGGATTATTAAAAAAAAGCGGAAATGTGTTAAAGATATTTCTGTGTTCGTGTTTTAAATTGGCCCTTATGCTATCCATAAATGAAATGACATCCTCCAGACTATTTTCACGTTTTATCTGTTGATAGATACTATTACTTTTTTTCTTTATCTTGTTTTTCTTAAGTTTAAATTCTTTTGCTTTTCTTTTGCTGCTTTTGTCATTTAAATCTTTAGGTACATAACCTCTTCTTTTCTTATTAAGCAATGCCTTTTTGAGTGTTATCATTTTTCTTATTCTTTCAGGTACTAAAATGACATCATCACTACTCATGCTAACACTGGATTGAATGTTGAATGTAAAAGCCACTTCAAGTTTAATTGTAATAACGGGAATGAATTTTACCAGTGGAGTTTCTACATGCTTTTTATATGTATTATCTTTATTTAGATATTCTCTGCTAAATAGTAATTTTAATGAATATAGTTGAAATACATTCTGAACATAAATCATGAATTCTTTTTTATTACAAAAAACATTTCTTCTCCTGATGAGTTCTTGTGTGTTTTTCCATTCCCTCGACTTTAGTATGTCGTTAACATCACTTTTCCTTTTAATACTTTCAGATGTCCATTTTTTGTTTATTTTTTTTCTCTCAATCTCTTCTTTGATCTTGCCATCGCTGATTAAGTCTTCTATTTTTCGGAGTTTTTTAATGGATATGGTTCTGTCAGCAATTTTACTTATTCTTTTTTGAAGGTTTTTTTTGTTTTTTTCTACAGATAACTGATAATGTTCTTCACAATAACGATTTTTATTGGCCTCCCCATACTCGGAAATAGGTTTTTTACATTTTTTATTTTTGCACTCTCCAGTATTTTTTGTCATTTGATGATCCTGCTCCAGAAAATTTCACGTCTATATTACCTGTATGAACAGCATGTTGCTAATTTTTCAACGTTAATTTTCTGGGGTTAGTAAAGAATAACAGTCAGGCTTCCCTAATTAACTCAGGAGCATCACATATGACAGTTGGTAGTTCGCGCCAGCAACGAAAACAACCCCGTGTCGGAATGTCGTAACAAGCTATCCTCCAAAATCCATCCAGGGGATCACAGATAAATTTTTACCACGAATTTCAGCAGAAAAAAGACATCGCTCAGGCTGCTGACCCCTGCAACCAACTGACGCAGCGCGATTCGCTGCCTGAACAACTGTCGGGCAGCCTGCCGATTGGCAATCTTACGTCGGAACAACCCGAGAAAATGACGGCACTCAACCAGCGCATGCCTTCTCAGGGATGTTCTGATTGCATGGTTCTGTGGCAGAGATGAGAGTACGAGAATGTCGCCGATGACATCAATGTAGCTGTGTGCACGGATATCGTAGTAGTCCTGACGGTGAGTAATCGATGCCGGGTTAGTGATGTAGAAATAGTCCTTCCTGTCGGCGAAATAAAACAGACCGTTTGCAGCGGCAAGGTTAATCGTCCAGAGAATGTCTTTGTGACTTTTACCCTCCTGAAAACGCAGATTATTCTTCCTGATGTAAGATGAGCGAATCATCTGCAGCCACAGGTAATGCGGCCACTCTTTCTGCGCCACGCAATGCTGTATCCAGGCATGCCCGTTGAGCGCGTGACCACTAGGCTGTTTGCGATGAACTGGTCGCCGCTGCAGGCAACTGCTGTTGGTATGCCAGCCATTGAAAAGGGCAACATCGGCTTGGTTCTCCCGCGTGCTCTTCAGTCGCTCCCGGAGAAAACCTTCTTTAATCCGGTCATCCGCATCCAGAAAGACCACCCATTCACCCCGGTGTACTGCCAGTGCTACATTTCTTGCAGCATATACACCCTGATTTTCCTGATGAACAAGAATCAGCCGCTCATCGGTGATGGCGCTGAGTATGGTCGATGTTTCGTCGGTAGAGCCATCATCCACAACAATCACCTCAATGCTGAGTGCCAACTCGCTGAGGAGTTCGTGTAGCAGATAGCCAATAGTGGCCTGCGCATTGAAGACAGGGATAATGACGCTGATATCAATTTTATGCTGCATATCGGGTTACGCTTTCCCTTCGCTGTCATCTTTCTGACGCCTGACGGGGAGGATGCGTTTTTCCCTGATTTCCTGCTCAGTATCAAACAAGCACTCGTCGCAGTATTCCTTATCAAGCCCAAACAGGCGGCTGATGACGCCCCTTTTCTTGTTACATCTTGCACATCTTTTCATTCCATCCCCTGTATGTCTTTTGATCAGGCAGCTTCACGCTTAGCCGGGTAAACCTTTATAAAAACATGCCGTTAACAACGTTTTACCGCCGGGCATGGGTTGTCTTTACAAAAATATTAATTGATTATACAGATCAATTATATCAAATCGATCGATAAAAACGATCATGATATTGCCGATTGCACGCACCATGGCATGGGTTTTGGTCGGGTCAATTCCACGGCCCGGAAGGGGCATCGACAATGAAGAGGACAGGATGAAAGTTTCCCGCTGATTAGCGAGGTGATGAGCAGTTTCAGGAAGTAAAAACATTCAGGGAAACAAGCCCGTTTCCTGTTCAGTCATAAAAAAGGAGAAATTGAATGAAAAAATACCGTCCACATCAGAAAACCCTGCTGGCTGTTATGCTCAGCATGGCGGCGTTTAATGCCTCTGCCGCATGGATCGTCAATGGTACCTTTTGCCAGTCGTACAGCGATGACGGCCAGGTTCTGCTACGGGTTAAGCCATCAACGATTGGTATTATTGAGAATAAGCCGCAATGCGGCGGTCGTGGCACTACTGAACTTGCCGGTAGTCATTTCAGGATTAATAGCACTTCTTATCCATCCAGCGTGATGTGTAACAGCCAGTCCCAGTACCAGGCTGTGCAGACAACTGTGGCAACCCGTGATATTCAGTCAGTCATTAATTCATTGAAAGAAAACAAAAAAGTCAGCGTGAGCACGTTTGGTTCTTCTTTTACCTTCAGTACCGCTGATTTTGCCAGCGCGTGCGGCTCAGTGATTAATCAGAAGGTGACAGATTTCGATCCTCAGTCAGAATACAAACAGGACATGGGAAAGATGGGTTACAAACAGGACATGGGAAAGATGGGTTACAAACAGGATGAAAACGGCCAATGGCATAAACAATCCAGGCAGGCATATTCACGCGAAGCAGACCCGGAAATAGCTGCCAGTTACAATCCAAAAGCGGGCGTTGCTGAAGGTTCCGGAAAAGGTGGGTTCCATGGAGACGGAGCCAGTAAAAATCTTTATGGCCCGGGTAGCCAGGCACAAAAAGATGCAGAAGCGGCAAACGAAGCCCGCCGCCTCGCGGCACAAAATCGTGTATCAAAAAGTACTACTGAAATAACAGAACCAGAGATGCAGACAGCTCAGCAGTCTGCCGATTTCCCGGTAAATGCGTTCTGCACCCTGGATAACGGGAAAAATGTGGGAGTCTTTGCCGCTACAGGGCAGGATTATCGTTACACCTACACGGATAAAAACGATAAACCCGATCTGGAGTTAACTGAAGGGCTGTTCGGCGTGAAGGCCTTCCATTATCACGCACCGCTGGGCATGGGGTCTGCCAGTTACATCCGCTTTAACAAAGGTGTCTATGACTACATTCTGCTGAGTAAAGACACCGGTCATGAAGAGTTTCAGGGTATTCGGGTGTACAAAAACGGTGACCTTGTTTCGGCTCATGAGTGCAAAACCCGTCTGACGTTCGATACCCGCCAGCTTCCTCAGGACGGTCACGTCGACAACGAAAAAATGGGTGAACACTTCATCCTGAACTGACCGTAAAAATCATTAACCACAGTAATAACCCCGCCATGACAGGACAATACACCAGCAGGCCACATCCCTCCATGGGACGTGGCCTGTTCTTTTTATGCCGCTGACAGCACCCCCACCGGCCAGGCTCATCACAGCGATGTCCCTGGCCTTTCTTTTATCCACTGTTTAAGCAGGAGAACGAATGGAAAATAACGATGAGATTGACGTTGAGTATGACGATGAGATACCTGCAGAGGAATACAATCCCCGCAGTATTCAGGCAATGATGGGCTGGCTCTATGACAAAGCCGTCAGAGGGATTGCCGGGATCGAGTCGGCTGAAACCCTCGCTGAACGCTATCTCGCCGATGCGAAGGGGGATGTGATGAAAGCCGCCCACGCGATGATCCGCTGGGAGAGCGTCAAGGCGGGCAGTACCGGCTTTTTATCCGGTGTGGGCGGGGTAGTGGCGATGCCCGTCACGCTGCCGCTGAACATCACCAGCGTACTGTTTCTCCAGACCCGACTGGTGGCAGCCATCGCCTGCCTTGGCAAACGCAATCTGGCTGATGAACGTATCCGGGCACTCGCCGGGCTGTGTCTGTGCGGTAACGCTGCCAAAGCGCTGTTGCAGGAAGTGGCGTTACAGGCGATGGAGAACTGGACCCGCCCCTTCACACGGAGGATTGTGGAGAAAACCCTGGTGCTGATGGCTGCCCGTGCCGGTATGCGCACCGGTGGTCAGTTTATTCGTCTGGTGCCACTGGCCGGTGGCATGGTCAGCGGGGCGGTGGATGTCACCACCACCCGCACAATTGGCCGAATTGCCTGCACCACGTTTCTGTCACCTTACCCGGGACAAGGGATATCATGAGAAATCATCAGGTTCCCTCGTTGCCGCAAGGGACGTTCACCCGCGCTCAGGCCGAAGCGATTGCTGCAGCGTACACCAATGTCACCATTGAGGATGACCAGGGTACCCATTTCCGTCTGGTTATCCGCGACAACAGCGGCATGCTTATCTGGCGCGACTGGAATTTTGCCCCGGAGGCTGGTGTGATGCTCAACCGCTATATTGCCAGCAACGGCATCCCAATGGCTCCTGCTACTGACTACAATCAAAGGTCGTTTCCACGGCAGCAATAGCAGCCACCACCACTATCACTCTTTCCCCCATAAACACGCAAACCACCAGGCCATGCTTCCTTTCAGGGATATGGCCTGTCTGCGTTTATGCCATTTATCAAGGAGTTTACATAATGCGATTAGCCAGCCGCTTTGGCCACACTAACCAGATACGTCGTGACCGTCCGCTGACCCACGAAGAGCTGATGACTCATGTTCCCAGCGTATTCGGGAGTGACAAGCATGAATCTCGTTCAGACCGTTATACCTACATCCCGACCATCACCATCCTCGAAAATCTGCAGCGTGAAGGCTTTGAGCCGTTCTTTGCCTGCCAGACAAAGGTTAGTGACCAGAGCAAGCGGGAGCATACAAAACATATGCTCCGCCTGCGCCGGGAAGGACAAATCACCGGCAAACAGGTGCCGGAAATTATCCTGCTGAATAGTCATGATGGTTCCAGTTCTTACCAGATGTTGCCGGGATTGTTTCGGGCAGTCTGTAGCAATGGTCTGGTCTGCGGTGAGTCGTTTGGCGAAGTGCGAGTACCGCATAAAGGCAACGTGGTGGAGAGGGTTATCGAAGGGGCTTACGAGGTGCTTGGGGTGTTTGACAGGGTGGAGGAAAAACGCGACGCCATGCAGTCACTTATGCTTCCGCCACCAGCACAACAGGTACTGGCAAAAGCTGCACTGACATATCGCTTTGGCGAGGAGCATCAGCCCGTGACGGAATCACAGGTATTGACCCCTCGTCGCTGGCAGGATGAGTCCGGAGATCTGTGGACGACTTACCAGCGTATTCAGGAGAACCTGATTAAAGGTGGTTTGAACGGCCGCAATGCAAAAGGAGGACGCACACATACCCGTGCAATTAAAGGTATTGATGGCGATGTGAAGCTCAATCGCGCCCTGTGGGTGATGGCTGAAAATATGCTGTCATTGCTCGGTCAGTCCTGATACCGGAGCGGAGACATACCCGTGCATACCGAACCTGCTTTATCCCTCCCCGACGGTCCGTTTACCCGCCACCAGGCAACATCCCTCACAGGGCTGTATGATAACGTCGCTATCGAAGACGACCAGGGGACACATTTTCGTCTGGTCGTACGCTATAACGGCACGATGGTCTGGCGGGCATGGAACTTCGAGCCAGAAGCCGGACTGTTACTTAACTGTTACATCACTTCTTACGGTATTCGTAACCCCTGACTGACTTAACGTCCCCTTATTCCCGCCAGCCCTTACCGGCTGGCTTTTTTATTTCCGGAGAAACGCACCATGAATATTGCACTTCCTGATACTTCTCTTGTCCCGGATGCTATAACCGCCACGCTTATCCCTGATGAACAACGTCTCAGCTTCTGGCCTCAGAATTTCGGCACGGTTCCTCAGTGGATATTACTGGAACCACGTGTCTTTAGCCGGATGGACGAGTTGTGCGCGGACTATACCGGTGGCATCTGGAATTTCTTCACGCTCAGTAACGGCGGAGCCTTTATTGCCCTGGACGGTGACGGAGCATGGTCGTTGTTTAACCCACTTAACGGTAACAGCGCCATCCTCGGTAATGAAGCGGCAGGTATCGTCGTTTGTCTGCTGGCCTTGAACCACCATGCCTGGCATACGGGCAGTGACATGATGTGTGACCACTTTTACCGTCTGCGTGATTACGCCCTTCAGCATCCTGAATGCAGCGCCATTTTGCAGATTATTGACTGAGGGAAAAGGTATGACTTTCGAATTAACAGCGTCACCGGCACTGCCGGTTACAACCCGTCGTACGGTTCAGCGAGCACTCTCATTACTGGAGAAACATCTTCGTGAGCCGGGGGCATTGTTTACGTCCACTGCGGCGGTTCGTGACTGGCTGCGTCTGAAAATGACCGGCCTGGAGCGTGAGGTATTTATGGTGCTGTACCTGGATAACCAGCACCGTCTGCTGGAATGCGAAACATTGTTCAGCGGCACCATCAACAGTACGGAGGTGCATCCACGTGAAGTGGTGAAGTCGGCCCTGCGTCATAACGCGGCTGCCTTACTTCTGGTGCACAACCATCCTTCCGGCGAAGCGGAGCCCAGCCAGGCTGACAGACAAATCACCGACAGGCTGGTGAAGGCACTGTCGCTGGTTGATGTCAGAGTGCTGGACCACTGCATTGTCGGGGGGATGACGGTGAGTTCGTTTGCAGAACGTGGCTGGTTATAAAGGAGAATAACAATGTCATCAAATGACTTACAACAATGGGGATTATGTCGCAGCATCTCACCGCGCTTTGGCGCAAGGCTCGTACAGGAGAAGAGCCGCCTGCACTTTCTGGCTGATCGAGCCGGTTTTAACGGTCTGTTTACCGAAGAGCAGGCGCTGCGACTCGATCGGGCATTTCCCCTGATGATGAAACAACTGGAACTGATGCTCTCCACCGGTGAGCTTAATCCGCGCCACCCGCACTGTGTCACCCTTTATCACCATGGGCTGACCTGTGAGGCCGATACACTGGGGAGTTGCGGGTACGTGTATCTCTCTGTTTATCCAACTCCGTCATCAGCATAAAGGAGGCAGCGATGCCTGTCCCTATGACACGCCTGAATAGCTTATGGCGGGAACTGGGAAACATGGCCGTCAGGGAAGGAGAGGGGATGCTGGTCATCAGCGAGCCTTTTATTCACTTCCACGCCGGAACACCTGTTTTTGATATCTGGACCTGGTTTGAAGCCAGTAATAAATATTTCGTTGTTGCCTGCAAACTTTACGGGTAAAAATCCGAATTAGCTGTATTTAACTTTATTTAAACAGGAGTTAATTTTATGCAGTTTTTAACTGAACCGAATGCTAAGTCGGGGGGCTCTTACATCGTCCCGCTGCACTGCATCTTTACCAGCATACAGTGCAGTACTGCTCACATAACGGATCAGGACAACGAACGGTTTTATCAACTGTCGCATGATCAGACTGAATACAGTGATGCGGAGTGGATTCACTTTACCGGAACGGGCTACTTGCTCCGGCTCAGTGCCTGGCAATGCCCAGTGCTCAGATTGAAACGACTAGGCCTGTCGAAAGCGTGTCGTCGATTGATCCTGATGCTATCCCACCAGTATGCGATCAACTCTATCCATCTTGATGCTGCCGGAGAGGTGCTGCCTGGAGTGGAGCATTTCGATTGGTGATTCGTTGTGCAAGATATCCATGAAAAAGCCCCTGCTGAAGTGGTAAAAATCAATGTGGGGGCATTAAAGGGGGCATGTTTGAAGATCGAATGTGAAAAAGTTTATTATTTTCAGTGGTTTTATATGTCTTGTTATGTTCCTATTATCGCACCATCTAAATCGACTATTTATCTTACATTCAAGTAAACCGCATTCTCCCCTTGTGCCGTATTTGTGACATTGTAATTCAAAATCCTATCAATTTTACCGAGCATTTTAGCGGTCAACTAATCTCAACCCTGTTTTTCCCCACCCGTATAAATATCAGGCCGCGTAATCGTCCAGGCATAGTTTTCCCTGTTAACGGGCTCGTAGCCAAATTTCTCATAAAGCCAGGGCGCGGTGGTAGTAAATAACATGATCCTGCGAAGCGGCTCAAACACGGGGTGACTGTGAATGCATTCCATAACCCATCTTCCAAGCCCCTCACCCTGATAGTCTTCAAGTATATAAACATCGCAAAGGTAGGCGAAGGTTGCATAATCCGTTATCAGACGAGCGAAACCAATCTGGTTTCCATTATGGTAAACGCCAAAGTTAAGGCTGTTTTCTATTGAGGAAGAGACTATGTCCAGGTGAATACCTTTTGCCCAGGTTGATCTCGTCAGATATTGATGGATGGCCTGCACGTCCAGCTTTTCTCTGTCTGTACTCACCAGGTAGTCATTCTTATACCATTCATAGTTGTCTGAAATACTCACGTTGGCTTCATCCCGGTAGAGAGAGGGAAATCTACCTTATCATTCGACTACCAACTTGTAATGCCTCATTCGTTCAGAACTGGGAACCAGGAGTTGACCAGTCAGGGCGTTTCACAAGGCAAAAAAGCCTTACCGCCCCGGAGGGGGCGGTAAGGGCAGGCGAAAGTGAGGCAATATCCTGGACAACGAAAATTGGTCATCCACTGTTTCTTCAGGCTTCTGCATAAACACGCCATCAGACTATTACCCCACGGGTTTCGACAACGATTTATACTCTGTGTGATCCGGTTTCCCCTTTAGGCGGTACCGCAAACGTCCTCCTGTCGTGCCATTAACGCAAACACGCCCCAGCCGAGGTATTCCCGCGTGTAGGTCACATGGCGTTCAGGCGCGCTTTTCAGCTCCGCTCGCACCTCCTGCGCAAAGTCATCGTCAGGGTGTTGCTCCAGCCAGCGACGCAGCGTCATCCATTTCGCGGCTTCGTATCGGTCCCAGCCTTCCTGGTCGGCCAGCACCATTTCCACCAGGTCATAGCCTTGCCGATCGAAAGAGGCGACGAGGTCGGGCAGGGTGAGAAAGTCTGCGATGGACGAGGCGCCACAGGCCCGAGCGACCTCATCCGTTGCGGGAAGCCGCCGCCAGTAAGGTTCGCCGATGAGCATGATTCCCCCGCGCTTAAGGCTTTGTGCCAGCAGGCTCATCGTTCCGGCGACGCCACCTGCAATCCATGTGGCGCCAATACACGCCGCCACGTCACATTTTTCATCCGCAACGTAACCTGCCGCGTCGTTATGAAAAAATTGAACGTGTTCGGCAACGCCCAGTTCCTCTGCGCGCAGTTTGGCCTGCGTAGTAAAGAGCGGGCTCATGTCGATGCCGGTGCCGGTAATCCCGTGGTCACGTGCCCAGGTGCAAAGCATCTCTCCCGAGCCGCTGCCGAGATCGAGAATGCGCGTGTCTGGCTTCATGCGTAACACGCGGCCCAGCGTGGCGTACTTTTCTGGCGTAAAGGGGTTATGAATGCGATGTTCGCTTTCGCTGACGGTAAAAATACGTGGGATATCCATATTCCTCTCCTTAACGATTGTCAGGCTGAGCACGAACGTTGTTCAGCCCGGTGGTATTGATGCGGTAGGGCTGACCCTTAACGGATTTGATCAGCTTTTTAGTTTTGAGTTTTTTAAAGACGGCGAGCGTGCAATCAGACAGCAGCAACCCTTCGCGGCTGTAGCATTCCACGGCGGTGACGCGGCCGGACGTATCGCGGACGTGCACAATACGGCCACCTTTGGCGAGAACGTGTAAGGTACGTTGTTCCTGACGGGATAAATTCATACTGGAAAACCTGTTTAATCATCATGTGCAAAACGTGCAAACACACAGCGGTGCCCGCATTCGATTTCGGCGCATTGATAATCAGTCCGGCCTGAAAGGTCGGGGAGCTGATTATCGGATGATGACATTCTCCAGCATCAAAGCCTCGGGTTGAGTTGAAAGGTATTTACGGGGTGAATGGTAACAGCTGGTGAGGGGATGTGAATACCCACGGCTGAAAAGTGTGATCCCGGTGGGATCACGCTGCACCGCTTTTTATTTTTTTGTCGACTTCAGCCTGCGGTTTTCCGAACAGATAGCCCTGCACGAGGTCGCAGCCAAGCGCCTGAAGACGTTCGAGCTGAGCTTCGGTTTCGACGCCTTCTGCAATGACCCTCATATTAAGACTCTTCGCCATACCGGCGATCAGCTTAACGATATTCAGCGCTTCATCTTGCGTGGATATGGGATTCACAAAGGATTTATCTATTTTGATTTTATCAAAGTTGAGTTCACTGAGCCGTGAGAGCGATGAATACCCGGTACCGAAATCATCGATCGAAATTCTTACCCCCAGCGATCTGAGCTTTTTGAGAATAGTGACTGGCGTGTTGCTGTCACTGAAGAGTGAAGACTCGGTGACTTCTAACTCAAGGCGATTGGCCGGTAGCCCAGTCTCTTTCAGAATAGACTGCACCATCGCCGTAAAGGATTTCGTGCCTAACTGAACAGGCGAGACGTTCACCGAGATCCGTGCCGGAACCGCCCAGGAAACGGCCTCCCGGCAGGCAAGCTCAAGCACATTTTTACCGATCTCATTGATCATCCCTGTTTTTTCAGCAACAGAGATAAAGTAATCCGGCGACAGTATTCCTTTCTGCGGGTGTATCCAGCGAATAAGCGCTTCATAGCCGTAAATATCATTGCTGAATGCATCGACAATAGGCTGGTAATACACCACAAATTCATGGTGATCGAGCGCCAGCGCCATATCATGTTCAAGGGTTCTGCTTTCCTGCAGTTTTTGCAGCATCCACTGACGGAAGACTTTTATCTGCTGCGAGCCCTCTTTTTTGGCTTCGTAGAGGGCGAGATCGGCAAACTTGTAAAGATAATCAGAGCGTCGTTCGTTATCCGATAAAACAATACCCACGCAGGTGGCAATTTTTATCAGCTGGTTATTAATCGTATAGGGCTGGCTGATATGATCGCTGATCTCTTTGGCGCGCGAAACCGCAGCGCTTTCCGTCAGGCCGCTGGAGAGAAGGGCAAACTCGTCGCCACCCAAACGGTAAAACGTATCCGTCGCACTGCTCATTGAGGTAAGGCGGCGGGAGACCTGGTTCAGCAGTAAATCTCCGGCATCATGACCATAGGTATCGTTGACCTCTTTAAACCGGTCTAAATCAAATAACATCACCGTGACGGGGATATGGTTTTTATCCGCCTGAAGATTAATTTTGTTGAGATCGTCCCAGAAGAAAAGGCGGTTTTTCATACCGGTCAGGGAATCATGATAAACATCATACTCCAGCTTCGCGTTCTGAATCTGCAGCGTTTCTTTTGATATCTGTAGTTCGTCAGCCAGGCTTTTAACCTGCATGTGGGCTTTGAGAATGTTTTTATTCTGGTAGATCATTAAAAAGCCCAGAATAAAGCTCAAAATCACCAGAAGTAATGAAAGTGCGGAGTAAATATAATACAGGATTTGGATTTTTCTGTTTGATTCATTAACTGTATTAATATCTTTTGTTAATGCCGTGGCCGAAAGTTGGCTGAGCGGCGCATCAAGCATATGCATATTTTTCAGGTATGCCTGTAACTCCGAATGGCTCATTTTTTCGAGATTGCCATCCAGATACGCCAGTATTTTCTCTAAACGCGAAGCGAGTTCCTGGTGCATTTTATCGCTGTCAATATAGCGACCTAAATCCCCGCCGTTCATTAAATCGCTCTGGCTTAGCATAATTTCAAGACGCATGCGGACCTGGTCTATCGTAACGTCATCGGTATCGGTTGCGTATAGACCAAGCCATGATTCAAATCGGTAATACTCTGATACCAGTTGAGCCACGGACCAGGACTCGGTGTATTGAGTCAGTTTTTGCAACTCCTGCTGTCGATCGTAAACAAGGAATGCAATATATCCTGTCGTGATAAAAAGAGAAAAAATGATACCAACCAGTATCCTGTTCATTATGTTCTCCTGAACTGCTACTCAATCTTCATTTTGCTAACCTGCCATGCTGAACGCGAATAATAAATTTGATTATTCAACTCAGGAAGACTGTCATAAGGGTAAACAATGAACGACGGGCCTTTGTAGCGGATGCGCATATATTCGCCATTGACCTTTAAGGCAAGTATGGCGTTGATCTTGACCCGCCATTTCCGGACAGCTTTTGTATCTTAAGTTAACGATGCCCGCTGC